>JAJZKQ010000040.1 GCA_021804095.1 Microcaldota archaeon
ACATCCGGTATTCTCTCTAGAAAGCTTTATATATGTTAACTGGTATTATCTTAGCAACTGGAATGACGACGAGAGTTAATACTCCTTCTGCGCCGCCAGAATACAAATATATACTAAAAATACTAGGTGAATTGAATGGCAGATAAACCACACATGAATCTGATTTTCATAGGACATATAGACCACGGAAAGTCAACTACTGTAGGAAGATTGTTATATGATACAAAGGCTGTGACAGAACAGGACATGAAAAAGATTAAGGAAGAGGTAACAAAGTACAACAGGGCAACATTCGAATTCGCATTCGTAATGGATCAGCTCAAAGAAGAGAGGGAAAGAGGAATAACAATAGACATAATGCACAGAGACTTCCAGACCCCTAAATATTATTTCACTATAATTGATGCCCCAGGACACAGAGACTTCGTAAAGAACATGATAACAGGCGCAAGCCAGGCGGATGCAGCGGTTCTAGTAGTCTCAACTCCAGACGGCGTCCAGTCACAGACAAGGGAGCACGCATACCTTGCAAAAGTACTAGGAATACAACAGATAATAGTAGGACTTAACAAAATAGACGCTGCAAACTATGACAAAGCAAAGTTCGAAGAGACAAAGGCAAAAGCAAGCGAACTTCTCAAATCAGTAGGATACGATGTCTCTAAAATAATATTCGTGCCTTATTCAGGACTTGAAGGCGTAAACGTATCAAGCAAGTCAGATAAACTGCCTTGGTATACCGGGCCGACACTTCTTGAGGCAATAGATTCATTCCAGGTGCCTAAGAAACCAACAGATAAACCATTAAGGCTGCCTATACAGGACGTATACAGCATCGCAGGATTCGGAACAGTACCAGTAGGTAGAGTCGAAACAGGAATAATAAAGCCTGGAGACCAGATAGTAATTATGCCTAGTGGTGCAAAGACAGATGTGAAGTCAATAGAGATGCATCATCAGCAGATGCCCCAAGCTGGCCCTGGAGACAATATAGGATTCAACATAAAAGGAGTCGATAAGAAAGATATCAAGAGAGGCGACGTAGTAGGCCCTGCAAGCAATCCTCCAACAGTGGCACAGGAATTCACAGCCCAGATAGTAGTAATAAACCACCCACAGGCAATAGCTGCAGGCTATACTCCGGTATTCCACATACACACTGCACAGATAGCAGCAACAATAACTGAAATAGTAGAGAAGAAAGACCCTAAAACCGGACAGACTCTGCAGGTAAATCCCGAATTCATAAAGAATGGAGACGTAGCAATAGTAAAGATAAAACCTACAAGAGCTATCGTAATAGAGAAGTTCGGAGACTTCCCACAACTCGGTAGATTCGCAATAAGGGACATGGGACAGACTGTAGCTGCGGGAGTAGTACTAGATATAACAAAGAAGGCTTAGATTAAATGCCAGTCGCAAGAATAAAGCTTATAAGCAGAAACAGGACAGCGGCAAGGGACATAGCAAAGCAGATAGCCGAGATAGCAAAATCTCTCGGAGTAAAATGCAACGGGCCCATACCTCTCCCTACCAGGAAGATAAAAGTAACTACAAGAAAAACTCCATGCGGCGACGGATCCAAAACCTACGAAAGATGGCAGATGAGAATTCACAAATGGCTTGTTTCGATAGACGGAAGTGACACTGCGCTAAGGCAGGTAATGAGAATACCTGTTCCTGACACTGTGCAGATCGAAATGATACTTTCCTGAAACCAGGGAGCTGAAGCCTAAGATAAGAAGATAAGAATGCGGATTTTCTAAAACTCTGGTTTTAACCTAAAGCGCCGTCTTTAACTAAAAGAAGATTAGCTTATTAGCTTAGCGATCTGCTTAGAGTTCCTTGGTCTCTTTGTCTGCGGCCATTCCTTCATGCAAGAAAAGCGCCTTTCTTAATGCCCTAAGCGAGAGGGTCGCGCAGTGCATTCTAACCGGTCCGGGATCTATATTTATCAATTTAAGGAGTTCATTCTTTCCAAATGAAAGTGCTTCATCTATCTGCTTACCATGCATCTCGCTAGCCAGAATCTCCGCCGAGCCCATGGATATGACGCATCCGAGCCCGTCAAAAGATACCTCTTTCATGACTCTTCCCTCGAGTTTTATGTATACTGTAAGCCTGTCTCCGCATGAAATATTCTCCTCACTGAAGCTAACGTCTGCATTATCCATCCGGCGCTTATGCTGTGGATGCTCATACGCATATATCATGCTTTCAGCATACATATCAAGTGACATAAACAGCAACATCTATGGGTTCTTAATTAATTTAGCCCTTTCTGGACATATTCTAAGCAGTGATTAAATAAAAAAAATAATAGTAGACACAAGCTCGATACTATTCGGGCTTTCAATAAAGGTCGATGTATTCAATATAGTGGGCGACGCACTTCCAGATCATGAAATTATAGTGGCAAGCGGAACCATATCAGAACTCGAAAAGCTGAAAGGTTCGAAGAAAAAAAACTCAAAGGATGCGGCTGTGGCATTGCAGCTTATGCAAGGCAAAAAAATATCTGTTGTATCCTCGAAAGGCCATGTTGACGACTGGATAGTGCGCTTCGCAGAGGAGTCGAAAGACACAAAAGTCTGTACAAACGATACGGAATTAAGGCACCGCCTCAGGCCGAAAGGCATAATAGCGCTGACATTAGGAAAAAACAGGAATTTACGATAGTATTAATAAATCTAACCCCCAATATCTAAAGCGAATATTAACCTCAGAGGTAATCTTATGTTCTATGTGTACACTATAAAAGATACGATAAACATACCCCCAACACACTTCGGAGAGGATCTTCAGAAAGCAGCAGAAACAATACTCAGAAAGAGACATGAACGTCTCATGGAAAAAGACTACGGCGTTGTCCTAGCCGTATTCAACGTAAGGGATATAAGCGACGGATTCATAATGCCTGGCGATCCCTCAACACACCATCAGGTTACCTTCGACATGCTTGCATTTAACATAGAGGTAGGAGAGATTCTAATGGGCGAAATATCCGAACTCGTAGACTTCGGATGTTTTGTAAGGCTTGGACCTATAGATGGGCTTGTACATCTCTCACAGATAACCAACGACTTCATAACCCACGACAGGAAATCAGCCGCGTTTGTTCTAAGAAACAGCGGAAGAACCCTAAAGAAAGGGGATGTGGTTTATACAAAGGTATCAACAATAAGCTTAAAGCCTAACATAAAAGATACCAAGATTGCGCTGACAATGAGGCCGGAAGGGCTTGGAAAATATGAATGGATAAAGGAGCCCATAAAACCAAGGGAAAGAGGCCCACGGAGGGGAGGCGCACAGTCAAAGTCGAAAGGAAAGAAGTGATATAGATGGAAAAAGCATGCAAAAAATGCAGAGTAATAATAGCCCAAGGGGATGTATGTCCCATATGCGGATCATCTGACATGACTGCAAAATGGAGCGGATATGTAGTGATACTTAACTCGGAAAAGTCAGAGCTTGCCAAGAAACTGGGCATAACAGCAAACGGCACTTATGCCTTGAGCATAAACTCCTGAGAAGAATCAGCCCAGGCTGAAGATATGCATACTATACAATACAGCCTAGGCTC
>JAJZKQ010000041.1 GCA_021804095.1 Microcaldota archaeon
ATATAATCTATCTTTTCCATGTAAGGATGGCTCTGCATATACATTCTAGTCTCTACAAGTTTTTCAACTCCCCTATGCAGAAATCCTATATGGGGCTCAACCTTCACTATCGTATCCCCATCAAGGTGGACAACAAGCCTGAGCACTCCGTGGGTGCTCGGATGTATCGGACCTACATTGATTTTTGTTATTGCCATTCTATCTACTCTTCAGGATAACAGGATCTCTTCACGTTAACCCTGCCTGTGTGCAGTTTCTCTTCCTGATACCTGCTCTTCACATATCTATGACTCATAAGGCTGACCCCAGACAAAATTCTTTCTGAGGGGACTGGGCTTCCCATCCCATTTTTCAAGCAGGAGCCTCTTCGCCTTCCTGCCTTTTATCTCTATTCCAAACATCTCGCGCATCTCCCTCTCATACCAGTCTGCTGATTTATGTATCTTTATTATTGTAGGAACCCAGAGATCTGAAGGATCAAGATCCACCTCCAATGTAAAATCCTCATTTCTATCGATATTTCTAAGGAAATAAATTACCTCCATATTCTTTACATAATCAACTGCTGTTATCTTCACAAGATATACGAAGCCCTCCTTCTTCATGGTCTCCACAGTCTCTTCAATCGCTTTTCTATCAATCTTCAATCAATCCACCTAACTTTTTCTGAAGTTTCATTACTGCTCCAAAAAGATTCTCCGGCCTAGGAGGGCATCCTGCAACATAAACATCAACAGGAAGAACCTGGTCTATACCCTTTACTATATTGTAACTCTCCCACCACGGCCCTCCACATGTGGCACATTCCCCGAAAGCTATTACATATCTGGGTCTTGCCATCTGCTCGTACATTCTCTTAAGTTCTGGTATTATCGATTTTGTTACCCATCCAGCTACAAGCATGACATCGCACTGCCTTGGGGTAGCTCGAAAGAGGAGATAACCCTTCCTCTCAGCATCAACTCTCGATGAACCGAAATCCATTAACTCTATGGAACAGCATGCAAGCCCGAACTGGAGCGGCCATACTGAATTATTTCTCGACCATTTTACAACTCCGCCAGAGGCTATCTTAGTGAGATCGGAAAGCTTTGAAAATAGGACATTGGGCTTTGTCTCCCTATTTTTGAGGGAGTCAGCAACAAGTTTGTCCATCTCCATCTTGGCATTCATAAATTCCTCGCTTTCGTGATCTATCTCGTCATCCATCTATACCTGCCTCTTTGTTGCCAAAGCTATTGAAAAGATTTCCAATACTGTTCCTGAAACAGCGAAGGCTATAACTGCCATGTCTGTTCCTGAAGTAAGCTCCCTCGCGACTACTGCCCAAGTAAGAATTACTGCAGCTACCACCTCAAACGCAAGGAAAGCCGAAAAATAATGGAAATACTCTTTCATGATAGTAAGCCTGTTCCCTCTGCTCTCTTCAGCGCTCTCAAAGTTCAAGGTGGCTATCCTGTTCTGTGGCTTTCTTACCCTCACCAGCTTTGAAAAGAGGAGAAGAGAAACTGGAAATAAGAACGAGAACACCGCAAATACTAACAATGCGAGATAATTCGAAGCCATAAATAACATAGAATAAATAGTTTAATAATATTTTGTCCCGAATAAATAACAACTGTAAAATTTTTATCGGTATTGGTTATGGCATACACGCTTACAGAAAAGGCAAAGGAGATAGTACGGATAGGCAACATAAAGATGAGAGTCATGCGCAGCGGGATGTTCCAACAGATGACCTTCAATACCCGAAAGGTAAAATCGGGGAATATTGAATACACTGAACTATTTATAGACCGTATAATGGATACCTCTGAGCTTCTCCGCTTAGCAAAAGAGACAGGTCTTCCTGTCGAATCCCAAAACGGAAGAGCCTTTCCTGAAGGATCATCCGCATCAGACTTTCAGGGATTATAGCCCTGCGATGCAAAACATTCCTCAAACTAAGCCTCTTTTAATCTGGAGTATGCAGAAGATATCCTGTTTTTTTCCCTGATTTTTCCAAAATACCCGCATATCTTCTCCGATATCTCCTCCGCATCAAAGTTCTTGGAGCATACCAGTATAAGATTTCCCCTTGCTCCAGGATAACTTATCTGGTAAACCTTGAAAAATTTCTTTAATCTTCTAACCAATCCGGATTTTCTTGAAAGCGAATCAGCAGTCAGGGCATAATTTATGACAAGAACTCCGTTACTCTTCAGCGCCCTGTTAAAATACTCAGCATTCTTGCTCATAAAAAGCTCTTCAGGGATCTTTCCCCCTACATATATATCTGATATTATTATGTCATAGGCGGACTTCACCCCTTTTATGTACCTTACCGCTTCCTCATTAATCACATTCATATCAAGCTTTTCAGGAAGAAAAACCTTTGAAAGCTCTATCATCTTGGAGCTTTTTTCAACCACATCCAACCCGATCCTTCCTCCAAAAATTTTTTTCATCTGGTATGGGACCGTCCCTCCTCCCAGACCCATAACCAAAACTCTCGATTTTTTAAAGAGAGCCGGAGGCGCCATCATATAATCCCAGTACTGCCCCGTAAATATCTTCCCATCGAAGATCTGCGAATGTATGATGTGATCGTAAACGATCTCAACCCTCTCGCCTTTCCTTACAACTATAACATCCTTTCCTTCTATCTTTTCTCTTCCAAGTATCTTCCAGCCAAGTATCCTGTATACTGCATTTTCAATATTCATTTTTTCACGTGTTCTATTCTTCTGCCTTTCTTATGTATTCTACACATCCCAGACTCCTTGTCATAATCGTCATCGCACACCATCCTTCCGCACATCGAGCAGACATTATTCGCAATCCTTCCGCATATGTAGCATAGTCCTGCCATGATATCAACTTTTAGAGAGCTCATCGAGATCTATAACTCCGCCGAACAGATCCCTGGCATTTTCCAAAGACATGGGTTTCATTCCCTTACTCTTTGCATATCTGCATTGATATCTTATATAGCTTTCATTGACATTTGTATTCGGTTCAATCTCCTTGCATCTGTTTATATATCCTATTATAACTCTAGCAGCATCAGCCTCATCCATCTTTCTGACATTTGTAAGATACGGGGCAAGTATCAGATTAACTGTCCTATGCCTGACGTCAGGTATCGGAGTTGCAAGCAGTTTCTCTATCCATATATACTTTCTAGGGGAGTCCGCCGCTCCTTTCAACTTTACCTCAGGAAGCTTTATCTCGAAGGCAGCCGTTATTACCTCTCTCGGAAGCACCTTCCTGGGTATGGGCAGATTCTTCAGGATCTCCTTTCTTATAGCCCGCCTGAG
>JAJZKQ010000022.1:0-7428 GCA_021804095.1 Microcaldota archaeon
GAGCAGCAGAAGAGATGGCAATGCCCGAATACGAACACTACCTAAGGCATGAGTTCAATCAGGAAGCTACCGAGATAGCCGCAAAATACGGATTGTTCGGAATTCCCATAAAAAAAGAGTACGGCGGCTATGGGTCCAAGCCCATAATATCCACATTAGTCAAGGAAAGGTTAGGCCAGCTCGGGATGGGTTTTTCAAGCTTCTTCAATGTCCAGGTATTCCTCTGCGCACAGACAATCCAAAGATGGGGCAGGGAAGAGCAGAAGAAAAAATATCTTCCACTTGCAGTCAAAAAAGATAAAGTATTCGCGTTCGGTCTAACCGAGCCTGATGCCGGGAGCGACCCCTCATCATTGAAGACAGAATACGAGAAGAAAGGCGATAAGTACATAATAAAAGGCACCAAATATCTGATCTCAAACGGCACAATTGCAGATTACCTGATAATCTTTGCAAGATCCAGAGAAAACGATGGCAATGCAAGTAAGATAAGCGCATTCATAGTAGACGCAAAAAGCAGTGGCATCGAACGTACTGCTCTAAGGGAGAAGATAGGCCTCTTCACCTCGGATACCGGAATGATCGACCTGGATAATGTGGAGATAGGTGAAGAATGTATAATGGGGGAGCCTGGCAAAGGACTTCCTATTGCGTATTCAGCACTGCTTAATGCCAGGCTAGGTGTCGCATCAGGCTGTGTCGGTGTAATCGAAGCTGCATTAAACGCAGTGATAAACAGGTCGAGAGAAAGAGTCCAATTCGGAAAGCCTATAGGAAAACACCAGCTTATCCAACAACATATCTCCGCAATAAGGCAGAATCTCGAAATGGCCAGATGGCCTACGTATTTTGCAGCAATAAGAAAAGCGGAATACGAAGAGAATCCCAATAACAAAGACCTTCTAAAGGAAACTGACCTCAGAGTCTCCCTTGCAAAACGCATCTCATCAAGGCTTGCATTCGAGTCCGCAGACCGCGCAGTCCAAGTCTTCGGCGGCTTCGGATACTCACTGCTATCTCCTGTAGGCCAATTATTCTGCGACAGCAGAGTTACAAGAATATACGAAGGCACAGACGAGATACAGGATCTCAAGATCGCATCAAGCCTTCTCGGAAAAGATTTCGAGGCATATGGATAAGTGATAAAATGAAAATCATCAGGTTCAATGGAAAAAGACCTAAAATAAGCAACAGCTCTTTTATAGCCGAGAATGCAACAATCATAGGCGATGTGATTATAAGCAGCAACTCCAGCATATGGTTCGGCGCAGTCTTAAGAGGAGACATGCATTATATAAAAATCGGGAAGAACGTGAGTGTACAGGACAACTCAGTGATGCACGGAACAGCAGACAAATATCCTACCATAATCGGTGACAACGTATCCATAGGCCATAATGCCATAATACACGGCTGTGTTATAGGCAACAACTGCCTTATCGGAATGGGCAGTATAATACTTGAAGGCGCAGAAATAGGGGATTGGTGCATAATCGGTGCAGGGGCCGTAATCACTGAAAAGACAAAAATACCTCCAAACTCCATAGTGCTCGGGATTCCCGGAAGGGTAGTCGGAAAAATATCCGGAAGGCATAAGAGAAGGATAAGTAAAAACTGGAAAGATTACGTAACTCTCAAGAATAGGTACCTAGAAGAACAAAAAAAGAAATAGCATCAAGTTGTTTAGATGGAAGAAACATTTCAACAGAGTATAACTGATCTGGAGCAATTTCACAAATTCACCGAGGAAGAGATGAAGATTCTTGAAAACGCAGACAGAGCAGCAGAAGAGATGGCAATGCCCGAATACGAACATTACCTAAAGCACGAATTAAGCACGGAATCTGTCGAAATAGCTGGAAAATACGGTCTCTTCGGAATTCCCATAAAAAAAGAGTACGGCGGCCAAGATGCAAGTCCACTAACACTCGCGTTAGCGCAAGAAAGGCTAAGCCAGAATGGTCTTGGATTCTCTACCCTATACGATGTCCAGATATTCATATGTGGACTAGCAATCCAGAGATGGGGCAGGGAAGAGCAGAAGAAAGAATACCTGAAAGAAATTGCAAAAGGAAATAAAATATTCGCATTCGGCCTAACCGAGCCTGATGCCGGGAGCGACCCATCTTCAATGCGCACAAATTACACTAAAAAGGGCAGCAAATTCATAATAAACGGTACCAAATATCTGATCTCAAACGGATCAATAGCAGACTTTATAATACTCTTTGCAACATCGGCAGAAGAAAAAAACAACATCACTGCATTTATAGTAGATACAAAAAGTGAAGGATTTGAGGTAGCAATGCGCCTGAAAGAGAAGATAGGCCTCTTCACCTCGGACACCGACATGCTTCAATTCAATAATATTGAAGTGCCTGAAGAAAATATACTGGGAAGTCTCGGCAAAGGCCTTCATGTAGGGTATTCCTCTCTGATCAATGGAAGATTAGGCATAGGATCCGCAAGTCTAGGCCTGATAGACGGGGCATTAAATGCAGTGATAAACAGGTCGAGAGAAAGAGTCCAATTCGGAAAGCCTATAGGAAAACACCAGCTTATCCAACAACACATCTCCGCAATAAGGCAGAATCTCGAAATGGCCAGATGGCCTGTATACACTGCCGCTTTAAAAAAGGAAATATACGACAAAAATCCAGACAACAAAGAGTTAATTGCAGAAATGGATCTGCATTCGTCCCTTGCAAAACGCATCTCATCAAGGCTTGCATTCGAGTCCGCAGACCGCGCAGTCCAAGTCTTCGGCGGCTTCGGATACTCACTGCTATCTCCTGTAGGCCAATTATTCTGCGACAGCAGAGTTACAAGAATATACGAAGGCACAGACGAGATACAGGATCTCAAGATCGCATCAAGCCTTCTCGGAAAAGATTTCGAGGCATACAAATGAACCAAAATATAATATATAGCGAAGGAATCATCACCGAGATAACACTGAACAGGCCTGACAGGCTGAACTCGCTTAACAGAGAAACCCTCAATGAGCTGAAGCAGGCGCTAAACAGAATTTCAGAAAATCAAAGTTGCAAATGCGCAATAATAAAAGGCGCGGGCTCCAGGGCGTTTTCGGCAGGCGCAGACCTCGAATATCTATACGGGCTGAAGGACAAGGCCGAGGCTGGCGAATTCTTCGACCTCATGTACTCCGTCTTCCATCAGATAGAATTGATCGAAAAGCCATTCATAGCAGCGATACAAGGCTACTGCCTAGGCGGAGGGAACGAGCTTGCTATAGCTTGCGACATAAGAATAGCTTCCAACGACTCCGTATTCGGCCAGCCAGAAACTACCCTTGGAATAGTGCCAGGAGGAGGCGCACAGCATAAGCTCCCCATAATAATAGGAAGGGAAAAAGCCGAAGAACTGATATCTACCGGCAAAATGCTCAACGCACAGGAAGCATTGAAGATCGGCCTGGTAAGCCTACTTGTAAACAAGCAAGATTTATATTCAGAAGCGGAGAGACTGGCTTCAGATATCATGGAAACAAGATACACTGCCGCTATAGAAAGAAAGAGAAGCATCACCAGAAGCATAGCGTTTGACTACGAAAAAGAAAAGAAGGAATTTGTAGAGCACCTCATGGGCGAAAAAGGAAAAAATGGAATAAAGGCATTCCTCGGGCATAGAAAAACCGAGAACAGAGAAAAATAGGCGTTAAAATGGAAGATGCGTATATTGTCGATATTGCAAGAAGCCCTATAGGAAAATTTCTAGGTTCCCTGTCGGAATTCTCAGCAGTTCGGATTGGCACAGAAATTGCAAGAGGATTATTGGCTAGAAATGATATAAAGAAGGAAACCATCGAAGAGGCAATTGTTGGGAATGTCTTATCTGCAGGACTAGGCCAGAACCCTGCAAAACAGGTTGCAATGTATGCGGGCCTCAATCCTGGAATATCTACCCTGAATGTAAATAAAGTCTGTGCATCAGGGCTAAAAGCCATCTCAATCGCAGCAGAAGGCATACAGACCGGAAATCTTGAAATTGTAATTGCAGGAGGAATGGAAAGCATGACAAATGCGGCACATACGGTAAGCGGAGCCAGAAGATTCAGGAAACTCGGAAACTCAAGCATCAAGGAATATTACGATTATCTAAATAGTGCCGGGCAAGACCCAGGCAAAGAGATGATGGTCGACGAGCTTATCCATGCGGGGCTATGGGATTGCTATGCCGACATGCATATGGGATCCCTGGCAGAAAAAATAGGAATAGAAGATAGCATAACCAGGGAAGAGCAGGACAAATTTGCTCTGGAAAGCCACAAGAAAGCTGCAATGGCAACCGATTCAGGCAAATTCAAAGATGAAATAATACCTATAAAATTAAGCGATGGCAGGATTTACGGAGAAGATGAGGGGATAAGAAGAGAGACAAGCATGGAAAAACTCGCACAGCTAAAACCTGCATTTGAAAAAAACGGAACGGTCACTGCAGGAAACGCATCACAGATAAGCGATGGCGCATCATTTGCACTAATCATGTCCGGCAGAAAGATAAAAGAGTTAGGAGTAAAGCCATTGGCCAAAATCGAATCCCATGCAAGTTCAGGTATAGATCCAAGCTGGTATGGATACGCACCAATAACCGCTATGAACAAAGCCATGGAAAAAGCCGGATATGCCCTCAATGATATGGACCTTGTAGAAATAAACGAGGCATTCTGCGTGCAGGTTCTCGGAGTCGTAAAAAGAATGAATATCGATACAAACAAACTCAATGTTAACGGAGGAGCAACAGCGATGGGCCATCCTCTTGGAGCTTCCGGAGCAATCATACTTGGAACTTTGATATACTCCCTAAAAGACAGGAAGAAGAATCTTGGGATAGCCTCACTCTGCCATGGCGGAGGAGGAGCAGAGGCCATGGTTGTCAGCAGAGTTGAATAATATGGCAGATGAAATAAGCGTAATAGGCCCAGGGCATATGGGTATAGGGATAACACAGGTATTCCTGCAGGTTGGTTATAACGTAGTGCTTGTGGGCAGAAGCAGAGAATCCCTTGATAAGGGGATGGAAAGGCTAAAAACAAGCATGGGCAAAGCAATAAAAAAAGGCAGCCTGAATGAAAAGGAAGCGGAAAAAATGCTGAATGCCCTTCACCTCTCCTCCGATTATCACGACATTGCGGGTTCGATACTAATAATAGAGGCAGTATCCGAAAATTTTGATATAAAAACAGATGTTTTGAAGAATGCAGAGGCACATGCCAATAATACTGCGATAATCGCTACAAATACCTCATCAATTCCCATACATAAGCTCGGAAACGGGCTTAAGAACAGGGAGAGATTTCTCGGAATGCACTTCTTCAATCCCGTTCCAGTAATGAAGCCTATAGAGCTAATAATAAGCAAGGAGACATCCGAACAGGCAATATCAGATGTAAAAAATATTATAGACAAACTGGGAAAGACTCCGGTAATGGTAAACGACTATCCCGGATTCATTGCAAACAGAATACTGATGCCGTTTATAAACGAAGCAATCATAGCATTGGAAAATGGGGCAGCAGACAAAGAAGGCATAGACACTATTGCAAAATTAGGATTCAATCATCCAATGGGCCCACTGGAACTTGCCGACTTCATAGGCCTTGATGTATGCAAGGATATAATGGACTCCATATATATGGAGACAGGCAATGCAAAATTCATTCCATCAGAGTTGCTTTCAAGATTGGTAAAAGAGGGAAAGCTCGGCAGAAAATCTGGCGAAGGCTTCTATATATACAAAAAATAAGCCTTCCAAATAAAGCAGAATTCGGTTATCCTGAAATCTTCACAATTCTCTCCAGCAGTGCAGGTAATTGTGTAACATCATCATCCTCTGTAAAATGTCCCCTGTTTTTCTCAAGTATCATCTCTGCCCCAATCCTTCTCCCAAACTCCAACGAATCCTTTTCGGTTACGCATCTGTCATTATCAGAATAAAAAATAAGAAAATCCCTGGAATGCTCCTTGGCTCTATCCCACCAAATCCAGTCATCTTCCCATTCCCTAAGGTCCGGCATATCCTCAATGCAATTTTTCTTAACTTCAGTCCAAGGAGCAACCATAAACACGGCTCCTATCCTGCTCCCTTCCTTCAATACCGAAAGGTATCTTAATGCTACAAGAGACCCAAATCCATGCCCTATTATATATGTATCAATATCGGGATTTCCAACCAAATTGTAGATAATGCTTACCCACTCATCGATAGAAGCGGAATCAAGTTTTGGCATATCCGGAGAGATGACCTCAAATCCTTTTTTGGAAAGTTCTTCTCCAAGCCATGGTATCCAATCGCTTGTCGAGTCTCCATTTATCCTATGTATAAGAACTGCCCTCTTCATAACCCTCCCTACTCCTTATTCATCTCATCATGCTTTTCCCAAGTCTGGGTGACCGATTTTCTCCTTCTGGGCATATAGACATATTCATGCCCCCATGGATCCTTCATCTTCATTTTGTATGGTCTTGCCTTAGTATACTTGGAAAGGGCAAACTCATCTTTGGCAGGCTCAGCATCAAGCATAGGTCCTTGTCTTGGCTCATATTTTGGCTCTTTTACTGTTTTGACTATGCTTATGCAGGACACAGGGCATTCGGTTGGGCATATCATGCATCCTGTACATCTTGAAACCTGGACCGGGTATTCTGTCATATATTCTGTATTAGTATTGTCTTTATCCGTACTCTCTACCCTGGGATGCCTCGGTCTTGTAAAATCAAGCGCGTTTACGGGGCACGAATCCCCACATATGCCACACTGTATGCATGTATTGTCATCAAAGGTAAATTTGAATGCCATGTACTCTACTTCTTTTGGGCAGGCGAAGGAACATCAGTCTGCTTTACTACCGGATTCGCCTTAGGCTCTATCTCCCTCTTGAATACTCCTCCGTTAAACGAGTAGATTATGGCAATCAGGCCGCATATTCCAAGTATCGTAACAGAGACATAGAATGTATATATCGAAAGGGTAGGGTTATTCATGGAATTGAAATATTGATAAGCAAAACCCCATATATTGCCTGTGTTTGTGGCAACCGTAGGCGGAAGTTTTGCCAATTGTACTGCGCTCTCAGTAACAAACACTATGCCCCCAAGATACAGCAACGATCCTATTATTACGAATATCGATACAAGGCTATTATAAAATGAATTGTCTTCGGTGTCAACAACCAGCATGAGTACAAGTGCCACGGCAAAGAAATCAATAGCCAGTGGGGCAAAAGGCATGGCTATAGGGAAGTCCTGATATATGCCAGGCCAGAAAAGCATTAATCCCATGAATACAACCAGGAATATGCTAGCATCCCTCAGTATTACATAAATGAGCCACCAGATATCCGCAGCAAGCCTTAGGGTAAACTTTCTAAGTATCCTTATGAAGTATCTTCTTGCAATCTGTATCGAA
>JAJZKQ010000022.1:7528-10975 GCA_021804095.1 Microcaldota archaeon
GAATACAACCAGGAATATGCTAGCATCCCTCAGTATTACATAAATGAGCCACCAGATATCCGCAGCAAGCCTTAGGGTAAACTTTCTAAGTATCCTTATGAAGTATCTTCTTGCAATCTGTATCGAAAGAGCAAGGACAGTCAGCATTGTAAGCAGTACAATAACTGTGTTTTCTGTATACGTAGCACCAGCAGTAACATAATTATTGATAACCGTACTGCTGTTAGTTACCGCCTGCAATAAAAACTCTATCAAACTATTACCTAGCCAGAGTAGGAAAGAAAAGCTTTTATTAATTACCACAAAGTTATATCCTACGGGTTAAAACCCGCTTCCTGCCTTTTCCAGCATGCTTTTTATAATGTATTAACAAAAAATAATCATGAAAACCGAAACAGAATCCTGCGCAACCCTAAATCTCCTGCATATACTGGGAAAAAGATGGTCTATACCTGTAATAGAAAGTATAAGCGCATTGGGAACCGGCACATCCTTCAATGCAGTATTGCTTTCATTGGAAGAAATAACACCCCGCGGGCTCAGCACAATACTCGGAGAATTCTCAGATGCGGGGATAGTGAAAAAATCAGAATATAAAAAAAACGGAGCGACACACATCAAATACACGCTCACAAAAAACGGGGTAGAACTAGAGAAGATCATAAAGAGTCTGAAGTCTTTCGGAACAAAAGCGTACGGGACAAGCCCACTCTGCTCCGAACGCAAGTGTGCAGAATGCTATCTCTTCCTGCGCCACAACCCTCAGAAAGCAGAATCAACGAGTAAAAAATAGGAAATTTAGCTATACTTAAGTATACTTTTACCTTTTTATTTAACTCCCATTTTGGATATACCTGACTTTCCAGCAGCCTGTGGCGGAAATATAAATAGCAATATGTAGTATTCAAATAACTTAAAAACACTACCTGTTGTGGTTATATGGCCGATTTTGTAATAAAGAGGGATGGATCAGTTGTTCCTTTCCAGTCTGAGAAAATAAAGGATGCGATACAGAAAGCTATGGTCGCCGTGAATTTCAAAGATCCGGAAGGCGAAGCGGCAAGGCTCGCTTCAGAAGTTTCAGACAAGATAGGCCAGTATTATAAAAGTACGCCTTCTGTAGAACAGATCCAGGACATTGTAGAGACAACCCTGATAGAAAACAATTATCCTGAGCTTGCAAAATCATATATCCTATATAGGCAGCAGCACAAGGAGATAAGGCAGCTTTCATCCCTTGTAAAAGATATAGAGACCGTCGAAGACTACATATACAAAAAAGACTGGGCAGTGAAAGAAAACGCAAACATGGATTACTCACTGCAGGGTCTGAACAATTATGTCACATCTAAAATAGTCTCCGCATACTGGCTTAACCGCATATATCCCGAAAAGCTAAGAATGATGCACCAAAGCGGAGATCTTCATATACACCAACTGAATGTTCTGGGCCCATACTGTGTCGGATGGGATCTGAAAGACCTATTGATACGCGGCTTCGGAGGCGCAAGGGGCAAAGTCGAATCAAAACCCGCAAGGCATTTCAGAACAGCCCTAATGCAGATAGTCAATTTCTTCTACACTCTTCAAGGAGAAAGCGCAGGCGCCCAGGCCTTTTCAAATTTTGATACATACCTTGCACCATTCATCAAATATGACGGTTTGAACTATGGCCAAGTGAGGCAGGGAATGCAGGAGTTTCTATTCAATATGAACGTCCCTACACGGGTAGGCTTTCAGACTCCGTTCACAAACCTGACCCTTGATCTCAAAGTACCAGAATACCTCAAGAACGAAGGTGTCATAATAGGAGGCAAGATAACCAACAATACCTATTCAGAATTTCAGAACGAAATGGACATGATTAACAGGGCATTCGCAGAAGTGATGACCGAAGGAGACGCGGTAGGCAGGGTATTCACCTTTCCAATACCTACCTATAACATAACCAAGGATTTTGATTGGGAAAACGAGAGATATAATCCAATATGGGAGATGACAAGGAAGTATGGCATACCTTACTTCTCAAACTTCATAAACAGCGACATGCGCCCAGAAGATGCGAGAAGCATGTGCTGCAGGCTAAGGCTAGATACGCGAGAGCTAAAAAAGAGAGGCGGAGGCCTCTTCGGAGCCAATCCCCTAACAGGATCGATAGGCGTTTTTACCATAAATCTTCCTAGAATAGGCTACTTGGCAAAGGATGAGAAAGAGTTTTTCGAGCGCCTTAATGAAATAATGGATGTGTCCAAAGAAGGACTTGAAGTAAAAAGGAAGACGCTTGAGAATTTCACCGAGATGAATCTATATCCATATTCGAAGCATTACCTCAACGGAATAAAGTCCGCATATGGGGAATACTGGAAAAACCATTTCGCAACAATAGGGATAGTAGGGATGAATGAAGCATGCATGAACCTGCTTGGAAGGGAAAACGGCATAGCCAGCAGTGAAGGAAGAAAATTCGCACTGAAGGTTCTTGACTTCATGAGGGATATACTTGAGGACTATCAGATTGAGACTAATCATATCTACAACCTTGAGGCGACCCCTGCAGAAAGCACAGCTTATTCCCTTGCCCTGAAGGATAAAAAAGCCTTTAAGGATATAATTGTAGCAAACGAAGATTCATTCGTAAGCGGGGCAGCTCCATACTACACAAATTCCTCCCATCTTCCTGTAGGCCATACTGATGATGTGTTTGAGGTACTGAAACATCAGGACGAAATGCAATCGAAATACACCGGTGGAACAGTGATACACACCTTCCTGGGCGAGGCTCTGCCTTCTGTGGATTCCACAAAGGCTCTGGTAAGGAAGATTGCTGAGAATTTCAAGCTGCCTTACTATACTATAACTCCCACATTCAGCATATGCCCAAAACATGGCCATATATACGGCTCACACGAGTACTGCCCAAAATGCGATGAACTCATACTAAAAAAGGTGGAAAAATGAATAACGAAAAACAGGTCGAGATAGATATAACAGATATAAATGAAAAGAAGATACTAGAAATGCACGAATCCGAAAGGACAAAATGCGAGGTATACTCAAGAATCGTGGGTTACCTAAGGCCAGTATCCCAATGGAACCAGGGAAAGAAAGAAGAGTTCGCAGATAGAAAGACTTACGACAAAGCAAGAGAGCAGGAAGCCTGATAACATGGTCGAGATAGGAGGTTTTCAGAGGATTAGTCTGATGGACTATCCTGGGAAGATAACCTCCATTATCTTTCTTACAGGATGCAACATGCTTTGTCCGTTTTGCCATAACGGCAGCCTTGTTAAGAGGGATTACGGTTCCCTGCATATATATGACGAGGAAGAAATCCTAGGCAAACTAAGCGACTCCAGGAATTTTATAGAAGCTGTAACTATAACCGGCGGAGAACCCACTCTGCAAAAAGACCTTGAAACATTCCTTGGGAAAATAAAGAAAACAGGC
>JAJZKQ010000022.1:11075-14423 GCA_021804095.1 Microcaldota archaeon
CCATTAAATCTATCTAATGCAAATTACAACGGATTGTATTATGGCAATCCTTGGAGGGGATACTATGGCAATTTTGCTGCAACTACCTATTCCCAATCACACCCAATCTTGCCGGGAAGCATATCTTCGAATTTTGTTGTTGTAGAGCCATATCTAAACTTTCAGATAACATCCCCAGGAAGCAGAGATCTGTATGTAGAAATACTATATAATGGAAATCCACTGATTGTAAATCACTACAACACAACATCCGCACCTGGTGCAAATACTCTTGGAACATTCACATTCGCAAGTATAAACCTTACCGGAATGATATGCAAGAGCGTAACACTACGTATAGTATCCAATGTCTCCCAGACTTCATCATCACAACAAAACCAATTCATTGCTGTTGGAAATTTCTTCATGAGTAACTCTCCCTATTACACATATGGGGTGACAGTTAATGGGAATGTTCTGGGCGAAGGTGTATGATCCGCAAGCCTTCTATTCATGCGAGGCAGCAATCTGAAGTAAATAATGCCACAAAATCCCTGCGCAGATATAAATCTATATAAGCTTCTATTTATCTAATCTCTATGTGCATTAGATGAAAGCCCAATTCTGGTCATTTGACCTTATATTTGCTATAATAATATTTGTCCTTGCAATGGTCATTATGACTTACATCTGGGTAAATATAAACAACGAGTTCTCACTGGCATACAGCTCAAACATACAGCATATGCAATCACAGCTTGTAGAGACCGGAGCGCAATTGATGTCAACAGGCTATCCTCCAAACTGGGAGTATACCTCAAGCGTCACAAATACCATGGAATGGGCAAACATAAGCATAGGCCTAGGAAACGGGACTGCAGATGGCCTTTCATATAACAAGATGACCGCACTCAGGTTTCTTTCCGAATATGACTACCAGGAGACAAAGCCGCCTCTGGGTTTAGCCTATGACTATTACATAACAATAACTGGAGAAGGCATCAACTACGCGGCGGGCCTGAATCCTTCAACCGAGAATATAACTTCGATACAAGTGGAAAAATTCCCAGCGGTACTGAATGGAAGACCTGTTACCGTCCAACTAGAAATATGGTCGAACAGCACTCTAGGCATAGAATAAATTAATCTTGGCTATCAGGGTCTCCGATTCAATGACAAAGCTTCAGACTCCTGTTCCTGTAGCTGAAAACATCGTAGCTATTATTATCGAAACCACGTAGAAGACAGCTATGCCTACTATGAGAAAAACCGGCAGGTATTTAATGCCCCTGAGTACCGAACCATTCGATATTACTGAGACTATTAAGGATCCCAGCGAGGCTATCATCACAACTGCAACTATCGAAAAGTTGTAATACTGGCTTACTGTGATCTTAGGCGGGCTAGGCCTTATGAATGATATTCCTGTAGAGGGAAGACCATTAGGATTGCTTTGCAGGATTCCAGCCCAGACTCCGTCTGTAACTGCAATCATCTTATTTGTGAGGGCATAAAGTGCAGGAGCACCTATCAATACTGCAAACGTAATAAATATGGTATAAAGGAAGAGCTGTCCGGATATCTCCTTTTGTATTATTGCCTGGTTCCTAAGGTCTCTCGCCATCTGCTTGAGGAGGTCATTCATGCTTCCTCCATATCTTATGGACTCGTTTATCATACGCATCATGTGTTGAAGCTGCCTGGACCTGTACTTCTTTCCAAGCATTATCAAGGCATTCTGCATTGTTTCTCCGGAATATATCTGTTTATCCATGTTTTTTATATCATCAGAGAAGAATTTGAACTCGGGCCTCGCCGCGGAAACCATCGCATTGTCGAGTGAGATTCCACTCCTCAGGTTCGCAGCTGTAAGTTGTATGTAATCCGGAAGGATATCCTCTACGAATGTCCTTCTTTTGTCTATCAAAAATTCAAGATATGCATATATCGAGACAACAACCAATGCACCTGCTCCAATGCCTATAAGCACTGATAGAATTATGCTGTATTTAAGTATCAAGAAAGGCACGAGTGCGCCTACTACAAACATTGAGAGCGCTCCTAATATTGCCATCTCTATGAGCTTGTTCACGCTCATCTTCAATCCTGAAAGGTCAAGCTCATCAGAAAGATACTTTGCAACATTTCTTGATACAAGCCTCTCAAAATTTACCATAAAATCCCTACATCGAGAATACCGGCCTCGAGTTTTTCATTATGTTTAACAATATTACCTGTACGAACGCAATAAATATCAATGCAACTATAAGTACTATGTATGTTATTGGGAATATGCTGATAAATGTAGACATTATGGTAGCAACCGCAATTCCCATACTTGGGAATATTACACCGAAAAGCATGTAAAACATAGCCAGTGCGTTGAGCTTCTGCCCGTATCTTCTCAAGTCTATCACCCTTTCCTGCGTAACATCATCCACTACATCCTGCAATGCGCTTGTCACGTCAACTCCTGCCTTTATACTTACAGTTGCCTGCAACATAAGTCTCTTGAATGTCTTAGACTGGCTTTTTTCACTTATCTGATCCATTGCCTGTTCTATTGGCATACCCAACTGGGTTAGTTCCACTATCTTTCCGAATTCCCTGCTGGCATCTCCATATCCTACACTAACTGCGGCTATCGCGTTATAGAGAGGCATTCCAGATCTCATTCCTATGACTATATCTCTAGCTGCAAAAAGTATGTCCCTCTCAACATTTCTGCCTATTACCTTATTTCTCTGTTTCGGATACATCATAAACCTGTTGAACATTGCCATGTATACTCCGAAACCTATCACGGGACCTAATATCACCAGGACCAAAGGCGCTCCAAAATGTTCCAGAACAACTATCAGAACAATTGTGATTGTAACTGCCACAATGATAGCGTAAAGCATCATGGATTTAACGAACTCGTAGGGGCTCTTCTTTATGTTCGCTGCCCTGAGATCCATCTCAAGCGTCTTCCTTTTTTTAACTGTCGAATCTATATATTTTCCAAGAGGTCCCGAAGGCATACCTTCTTCTTTCTTCGTTGCGCTGTGAGATTTGCGCTGAGCCTGTTTTTGCTGCACATTTACTCTTGAAGGGATAGGTTCTTGGTAAACCTGTTCTCCTGTTATAGAAGATATAATTTTTTCACGCTGCATATACCTTTTCACTTTTCTTGACTGCCTAACTGCAAAAATACCGAATATAATGGCATAAGAAAGAATCCCAAATACAACGGCAACAACAATTCCGATTCCATAATATTTGGAGAAGATTATGACTGCAGCAGCTACCATGATCGATATAATCCATCCTATAGGTTCAGGATTTTTAATTCCATTACTCACCTTTCTGGCTGGTTGATCTGTTCTA
>JAJZKQ010000023.1 GCA_021804095.1 Microcaldota archaeon
TTGCTCTCTTTAGTAGCCT
This sequence comes from Microcaldota archaeon, assembly GCA_021804095.1. Classification (GTDB taxonomy): domain Archaea; phylum Micrarchaeota; class Micrarchaeia; order Micrarchaeales; family CABMGC01; genus JAJZIZ01. Next base: position 20 of record JAJZKQ010000023.1, read on the forward strand.
CAGAAAAAGAAGAATGCCACTACGCTATTCATATCATGCAAGCCCTCCGGCAATGAAGGTTGACGCCATCGAAAGATGAACTATATGGGTGGCATCATGATAACTAATCATAATCATCGGAAGCCCCAAACATTAAGTTTGGAGAGGATCTTGCAATGTAATTTATAGACTTATATATACAAATTATAAGTGATGATAAAATGGAAGACCAAAAAGAAAAATCTCCTGAAAGAAGAATGGAAATGCGAAAGAAAATGGAGGAGCTTCTAAACACAATGGATGAGAAAGAACTCAGATCATTTATAAAAGGCTATATGCTAGGAGAGATGAAGGCCTCAAAAAGAATGAAACACGGATGCGGCAGAGGTTCCTGCAATTGCAATAATGCCTCCACAGGCTGCGGATGTGAAGGTTGCTGCGGAAAAGAAGGATGTAATTGTAGAGGCAGGGAAGAATAAATACTATTCCTCCTATCTGCAATACTTCAGCCATCTAAACTGAAATATAGGCAATAACTGCCTATCATTTCTTCTATAACGATCGGCACAAATGATCGTTATGAAAGAGGGGTTTAATCTTCTAACGCGAAGAGAGAAGCGAGGGTCACCCCTTACTAAAAACATGAAGCAATTCCCTAATTCTCTAATCCGGCATCCAAACCGAAAAACTTTAAGCTATAATATGCCATAATATGCTAATACTGATATAATGAAAGATAAAATAGTTACTGTATCTACAAGTCCAAATCTTGCACTTGTCAAATATTGGGGCAAAAGGAGAAAAGGAGAAGAATGCGATGATCCTTCCTTAAATCTGCCTCAAAATTCATCGCTCAGCATAACTCTTGAATCCGGAAAAGATCTTTTTACAAAGACAAGTGTTGTTTTTTCGGATAAATTACCAAAAGATGAATTTTATCTGGACGGCAAGAAACAGGATCTTGAAGATCAGGAACTACAGGAAAGATTTTTGGCCATAAAAAAACTCAGGGAGCTTGCAAGAGTAAATACAAAAGCACTTGTTGTGTCTTACAATACCTTTCCTACGGCAAGCGGCCTTGCGTCAAGCGCTTCCGGCCTTGCGGCATTGGCATTTGCGGCTTCCAAGGCTCTAGATCTTGATATAAGCCCCGAGCGACTATCTGAGATAGCACGGATAGGAAGCGGAAGTGCATGCAGAAGCCTATTTGGGGGTTTTGTCGTATGGGATCGCGGGAAAAAACCAGACGGAAGCGACTCTATTGCATGGCAGCTCTTCAATGAGAATTACTGGCCTGAACTTACTATACTCATATGCATTACAACTCCGAAAAAGAAGAAGATATCGAGCAGGCTCGGTATGAAAAATACAGTGGCGTCAAGCGAATTCTTTAAGCTTAGGCCTAAAATAGCAGAATCCAATATAAAACAGATAACAGAAGCTATAAAGAAAAAAGATTTCGAAGCGATGGGAAAGATAATTATGAAAGATGCAATGAATATGCACTCAACAATGCTAGATACGACTCCTCCAATCATCTACCTAAACGACATATCCAAGGATATAATATATTCAATAGAGGATCTCAACGAGTCGGAAAAGAGAGTTGTAGGCGCTTATACTTTCGATGCAGGCCCGAACGCATGCATAATATGCCTGGAATCAGATAAGGCAAAGATCCTGTCTAAAATGAATGAAATAAAAGGAATAGAACGGATAATAGAGGCCAAGGTAGGTTCCGGCCCCAAATTGCTAAGCGAATCAGAATCCCTCATAGACTTGAAGACGCTGGATCCGCTTAAAAATAAAAAATAGTAGATATAATGCCATTTGATGCGCAGGCAAAAGCTCCAGGAAAGATACTCTGGATTGGCGGCTATTCAGTGATAGAAAGGCCCAATATAAGCATGGTAACTACTGTAGACGCATACGTACACGTGCGTGTAAGACATATAGAAGGAAATAGGATAATCCTCTCGACTCCACAGATGAAACTGCACATAAAAGGCGGCATAGATCCTGATACTGGGAAGATATCGGCAGAATTCCGAAAGGAATCACTTCTTCTCAAGTCCTCAGTAGAGATAGCGTCTAGATATATATCGGGAAAAGGAATAAAGCTGGTAGGAATGGAGATAACCACTGAAAACGACCCAGAATTTTCCTATACTATAGGAAATGACAAAGTAGCCAAGAGCGGCTTGGGCAGCAGTGCAGCTGTAACTGTCGCAAGTATTGCAGCCATCCTTCGTGCATACGGATTAGATCCTAATGAAAACGATGCACTTCACAAGCTTGCACAGGTAGCACACAGCATTGCTACAGGCAAAGTCGGAAGCGGTTTCGATATAGCAGCGGCAACCTACGGTTCAATAATATATACCAGATACTCTCCAGACATAATAAAAAATCTTCCAGAATCATATCAGAATGAAGATCTTCAGAATCTCATAAAGAAAGAATGGGATTACGGTATAGTAAAATTCACTCTCCCCACAGAATTTAAGCTTACTTTTGGCAATTTTCTAGGGGAAGGGATGGTTACTGCTGTTGCTCTTGGAAGTCTCTCAGAATTCAAGGAAAAGAACCATTCGGAATACATCAAACTGATTCAAAAAATAAATAGGGAGAACCAGAAGGCAATAAATGTGCTTTTAGCTCTAAAAAAAGAAGGCCTGACTGAAAATAAGCTGAACCTCTTCCGCGAGTCGTTTAACAAAGGAAGGCTTCTTACAAAACAATTAGGTATATTGAGCAAAGTAAGCATAGAAGATGATGATCTTACAAAATTGATAGAAGAGAGCATGATGAACGGTGCATTTGTAGCAAAACTTCCTGGTGCAGGGGGAAGGGATTCCATTGCTGCATTATCAATACATGGAAAAGAGAAAGAGCTAGAAAATTTCTGGAAGTCAAAAAAAGGAATTCAAATACTCAAAATAAAGATTGCGAATGAAGGGGCTTTAGGCTGAGGCTTTCCGGTTTTTATACATCTATCGACATTCTCCAGTTCCAAACCCCTCCGGAGTCGGTATCAGCACCTCAACAAGATAAATTTGATGCTTCTACTTCCAATTCTTCTGTATTCTTTCCACATACCTGCTCAGCTCTGTCATTCTTGAAGAGAACTCCTTCCTTCTCCTCTTCCTTACCATCTCTATCCACTGATTTGCAGAGTCTATGAAAAGTCTTTCAGCCTTTTCTGCATCTTTCACATCCATCTGCAGGTAAGAGTAAAGCCCGGGATTGGAGTCAACAACGCTCTTTACGAAATCAGAAAGAAATCTGAAGCTTGTGCTGCTTGTCTTCATATGCTTGTCTACCCTCATTCTCTTCCAGGTATCCGCAGTAACTAATCCTATGAAATGAGTAAGCGACAATACCTCTCCTATCATGGCATCATGTTCTTCCGGTGACATTATTCTTACGCTGAAACCCTGTTTCTTAAGGAAACCTCCAAATTCGAAAGTGTATTTTCTCTCAGCTGCATTCGTAGGTGTCAGTATGAAATTCTGGTTTTCCTTTCTGGCGCTCGGCCCAAACATTGGGTGTGTCCCAAGCACTACCGCATTTTTTATGTAGCTATGCATCAGCCTAACCGGAACCTCTTTAACCGAAGCTATATCTATGACCTTCTGCCCTTCCCTGATATGTGGCGATATCTCCTTAAGCACATCTTCCATATGCTGAGGCAGTACCGATATAAGGACAACATCTGCTCCTTTTACGGCATCTATATTATTCCTGGCGGCTTTCACTCCAATCCTTCTAGATACTTCAAGGCATCTTTTATATCTCCTTCCCGATATGGTAACATCATATCCCGAATTCTTGAAGAAAACAGAGAACCACTCTCCCATCTGTCCAGTTCCTCCAATGATAGCAACTTTCATCCTATTCGCCTTTTAAATAAAGAGAAGATATCTTATAAATGCATAACTATCCTTCAAAACCATACAAGTTACATACGTCGCTTAGGAGCCTTTATTCCTGAAAGACCTGTTAAGTATTATCATGCTGAGCATCTGCATAATGAAGACATAGGCGATTATGTAATATGCCGAATAAAAAAGATATCCTACAACAACACCAGAAACAAGCAGACCAAAGCCGTAGAACATATTGAATATGCCAAAGGCAGAGCCCCGCTTCTCTGAAGGGATCATAGATCCCACAACAGAACGCATAACCGTATCCTGTATTCCTGTGACTGCACCAAACAATAGTGCAGCAATGAAAAGAAACGCAAGGCTTCCGCCAAGAAGGAAGATAGGTATAAACACAGCGAGAAGAATTCCAGAATAAACCAGATTTCTTCCAATTCTGTCGTAAAGCATTCCAAAAACAAATCCAAACGCGCCCTCGCTTGCCATAGCCACCAGGAATATTATGGGTATTATATAGGACGTTACTCCATTCACTCCAGCTCCATAAAGAACGAAAGCCGCCTGATACAGCCCAGCTGCGCTTATGGCTATTGCTATAGAATAAAGCATGAAATTCCTTGAAGACATTACTCTGGCAGGGGCATTTACCTTGAGATCCAGTTTCCTGCTTCCATAATATGCATAAGCTGCTATAAGGACAATAAATGCTGTAATGGCAGGCAGGGCAAGCACTGAAAATGCAAATCTGTAAGCGCCGCTTTTATAGAAAAGCACTATCGCCATGATAAGCGGTCCTACTATAGCACCAGTCTGATCAAGGCCTTCTTCTATTGCAAAAGCCTTCCCCACCTTGCCACCGGTTGCAGCATTGGAGAGTATATAATCTCTTGGAGGAACTCTTATTCCCCTGCCAATTCTCTCCATAAAGATGAGCACTGCAGCTTCCAGATAGTTTCCCGTGAATGCAAGAAGTGGAACTGCAAACAAGTTTACGGCGTAACCGAAGAAGACCATGCTCCAGTAATGTTTTGTTCTATCAGCAATCCTGCCACTGAATATTCTTACCGCATAGCCAGCAAACTCACTGCCACCCAAAACCAATCCAAGCAGCAGAGCAGATCCTCCCAACGCTGCAAAATACTGCGGTATAATGCTTCTGGCTCCCTCATATGTAAAATCGCCGAAGAGGCTGACTATGCCTATTATGACAATCAGCAGAGTTCCCTTGCTTATGATCTGGCGCTTATTCCGGGCCATTCCCTATTCTACCCTTTTTATCATACTGTCTTATTAGACAAAGAAGATCTTGCAAAATGTGTAAAAGCGCTTCCCAACCCTGAAGCTGTCATTAATGGCAGGACCAGAAGGAAGACCATCAAGAATAGGACAACTCCTACTATTATGCTGGTAAGTATCATAACTCCAAATACCTTCCAGGCTCCTGTCCTGTGCAGTTTTGCAAGCCCAAGTATCTCCATTATCAAAGCCCATATTGATATAACGGATAATACTATCCAACCTATGACTGGTATTACTATTATCCAGGAAAATAGAATCGTACTTGATGAGGAATACACTACCCCTGTTATTGTATCCTCATAGCTTCCTTTAAATATGCCTAAGAGGTTACTCCCTACAAGCTGAAGCAGTCCAGCGCAGATCATTATCGCTATCGGCTCTATTATCCAGACTAAGAGAAGGGATGCTGCTGCAAGAATCACAAAGACTGCAAAAGGCCCTCCAAGGCTCAGATGTGTGGCGCTTCCTCCGAATGCTCCCGCAACACCATAGGCAAGAAGCGAGAAGAACGCTATCCCTACGGCTCCAAGTATTATTCCTATAACAATTGGGATTATTGATATCTTGTAATAATACAAAAATGCGTTTTTGATTCCCTTCCGCTTCATGCCTTTAGGATCAAACATTATTCTTATCTGCTCGCTTATTTCTTCAATTAACATGAATTTATCCTTACTTCAAAGTATATAAATGCTTAAGTATGCCTTAATCCATATTATCCCGATAGCCTTGCCCTGCATCAGTTATTATAACTCTCTCTCCCTATCTATTCTCACATGGTGCATATATGCCTGACTTTGCAGGTACTGTTTTATTCTCACTTATAATGGGTTTCTCCATATTCCTCTCACTTCCCCTAGTCCTCAGGAAGAAGACCAGTGAAAAGACCACCAGGCTCCTCAATTCGGTGGCAATAGGCATACTGATCTTCCTGCTTGCTGATGTATTTTCAGATGTTGCCTCAAGCCTTTATTCAGGCGGAAGCCTTGCAGGATACGGGGCGAATCCCCTTCTGAGCATATTTTTTGCAATCGGCCTCATAATAGGCTTCTCAATGCTCTACCTATTTGAAAACAGGTCAAAAAATGGCCTATCCCCGCAGCGCATGGCATTGATGATAGCAACAGGCATGGGCCTGCAGAATCTGACAGAGGGCCTGGTATTCGGCGCTCTCTCAGAAAGCATAGGGCTCTTTTCCGGAGTTGCATTGGTTGTACTCTTAGGCTTCATCCTTCAGAATATAACCGAAGGATTTCCAATAGCTGCACCATTCCTAAATCATAAAGACAAGCGTATCGGTATAATGGCCCTGCTCCTCTTTGTAGGAGGCTTCCCTACTGTCATAGGCGGAGTAATAGGATTCTATTTTAGCTCAACGATCTTCAATATCTTCGTAGACGGACTTGCAATAGGCGCAATACTCTATGTAATACTGCCAATGATAAAGCATCAGCTTAAGGATACAGATCCGATAAAACAGAAACTTGTATATGCAGGAATATTCTTGGGATTCTTGATCGGATTTCTTGTAAACCTTGTTTAACCTAAAGGACAAGTCTTCAGTATGAATAAAAATTCCCGAGTTTCCAATCCGGAAAACAGCAGATTCCTAATTCTTAATCTCTCGGATTATCTTGTCTATATCCCTGAAATTCTTTACTATGAGATCTGCTCCTGCTGTTGCAAGCTCTTTCCTGGAGTTTTCAGATGTTTCAAGAGCCACTACCTTCATGCCAAGAATCTTGGAGATGCTTACTGAGACCGGATTTGCTACCACTACAACTCCCTCATCTTCCTGCAAGCCATTATCCCTGGCTATCTTAATGCTCTTGGAGAGAATTTCGTTGAATATCATACCATCTTCCCCGTAGGCCCCAAACTTGAAATAACTGTCAATCTTTACCTTGCCAAGCCTCATCTTCGCTACTCTCTGGGCTTCACCTGTCGCAATTCCTATAAATATCTCTCTTTTGGTAAGCTCGTCAAGCAACTCTCTGGCTCCATCCGTGACTATGATCTTGTCGCTCCAAGCTACATTATAATATGAATAGGGAAGATCCTCCATGTACCTATCGAGCCTGGGATTAATCTCATCTTCGCCGAATCCATTATCGAGCAAGATTGACCTGGCTATCTGTTTGGATGTAAGCCCAGGATATTTGCTAAGCTCAACATCTACTATTACTCCATAGATATTCATTATCGATTCTCTGACATATGCCGAAATATCCTTGGCATTTCTAGCTACGGTGTCATGCGTATCGAAAATCACAAACCCTTCCGTAATACCACTAAATTAAAATACTATTAAATTATATTATTAATATTTATAAGGGTTCTTATGAAGGACGAAAAGCTCATAAAAGGGATAGCAGCCTTGAGGATATCCGGTCTTTTCGAGCTAGCTGAAACAAATACTAAAAAAGAATCCAGGGAATCGGAAGCCCTTGCAAAAAGATATATCTTGCTGGCAAAAAAAATAAGCGCCCATTATAAGGTAAAAATTCCAAAAGAGATGAAAACAAGGATATGCAACTCCTGCAATGCCGTTCTCATCCCTGGAATAAGCTGCCGGGTAAGAATAACAAAAGGCCCCCTCATAATCTACCTATGCAGCTGCGGATCGGAGAAAAAAGAATACATAGGCAAACAAACCCAGAGACCCCTTCGAAATAGCCGGATAGCATAACGACCGGAAACTTCGGCATTTCAGAATATTTTATCTGACTCCAGCCTTGTCAAGAATCTTCCCTACAAATTCCTCTGTCTTTCTGTAATCTTTAAGGCTCATGATATTCGTATCACATTCCATATCATTGTCTGAGATTATACCTCTGTAAAGTTTTACCATATACACAAGTTCAGATGCCTCTTTAGGTACGGCGACCTTGCGTTCTGATATCAAATTAGCCTTTGCAAGAAATTTGACCGCATTGCCTATCCCTGCAACAACATTCCCCCTGCCTGCTATATCCCTTACAAAGTCCAGGGCAGGCATCACTTCATAAAGCCTATAGCTCTCAATGCCCATTCCGTCTGCTATAAGCACCGCATCAAAATTTTCAGGCTTCGCATTATTTATATTCGCATCAGGCATATACACTGCGCCATGGCTGCCTCTGCATTCCCTATCGACAAAACCCATTATACTACATCTAACATTCCATCTCTCCAACATTACCTTCGCTTTTGCTACGGTCTCATCCCTGAAATCAGCAGGCGCTATTATAAGTGCAACATTCATCCAATTCCCAATCATCTATCTGTAAGCAAATTATTTCAAATCTTCCCCTGTCCCTGCATCTCCAGGCTGTTTTACTGATATGGTGGCAAAATCCTTCTTATGGTGCATCTTTCTGCTGAATGCTACATACATGGCTGCTACCAAAACTATAATCAGCCCAAAAGCCAGCATATCCTCATAGGTTATCATGTCTATGTAAACAGGATTGCCGTATCCTGCATCTAAAGAGTAAGGAATAAGAAAACCGCTAATCTGTCCGTGTGCCTCTCCATAAGGTATGTCTTTTAGATATATCTCGCCATTAGGCCCCGAATTCAAGCTCCTCTCACTGCCATTATAAAACAAGATGTTTACTGAAGTGTTAACCGGATTACCGAATATGTCCTTTGTAAATACCTCAAGGTTATATACCGGAAGCTGGACATATGTGTAATTGCTTATTCCTATTGTAAAATTCTGGTTGACAGGAAGCCAGCTTCCCATGTAATATGCCTTTGTTATGTTGTACTGATCTCCTGAGAAAAACCATCCTGTATCATTTACCTTCACTCCTCCCACTTCAAAATAATCGGCATGAATATAATCTCCATACGAATCTCTAGCTCTGAAGAAATGCAGATACTCTTTCTTGTAAACTGCAACTAAATTCTCAGGGCCTTCAACTACCATATTAAAAGAGGCGTTCCTATTTCCATCGCTCCAAGAATAGAAGGCATACCTGCTATTATTCTCGGGGCTCATATTTTCCGGAGTTACTGATATTATGTCCTGCCTGCCTGCAAAAACCCATCCGCTCCCCGACGCATTGCCATATTGTGAAGACACATTGACATAATATTGGCCTCTCCATAAGGCATTGACGCTGTGAGGCGAATTCATAATTATATATCCTTTTGTGGTATTGGCTCCATTGCTCCAGGCAAGGAAGACCTCCCGGGATCCATTCCCAGTATATATCATGTTAGAACTTATTCCATAAGGTACTGTGGAATTTGCATTATACCATCCATATCCGTAAGCGCTTCCATAATCTGTAGATACGTTAAGATAATACTTGATCTGCCATTCTGCAGTCTCTGTGATGTTGCTCTCCATTACTATCGCCGTGGTATTTGCAGGCCCGGTATAAGAACCATAACCTCTTCCCACCCATCCTGTAAAGACTGCACTTACACCATTGCTTATATTCACTATCCTAGGCGCATACAGCTTTATCCTGGAATATCCCAGATACTCGCCAAAATTAGTGAGGTTTCCATATTCTGAATTTATGCTAAGAACATATCCCTGATTCCAGAGCGATGTTCCATTCAAAGGCCTTGGCAGCCCTGAGCCTATCTTAAAATAGTTTACCCTATTGCCGATCTCCTCTACTCCATACGGAACCGGCACATTCTCCAGGCTTCCGCTCCCATATCCTATATACGCATATCCCTGCGGCGCAGGAGTAAACTCACCATCGGTATATACTGAAAAGTTTTTGATATTTACCGGATTTATGAAAGTTCCGTTAGCTGTTGCATTTGCAACCTCTCCGAAAGCTACAGGGCTATGGACTCCGGAGCCAGGGCTTCCAAGGCTTACATTGCCTACTACCTTCCCATTAAACAGGAAATCCCAATAGCCTGAACTCTGGTTATAGTAGAAGCCATATCTATTGTAGGTACCATTCGCTCCTGCAGATCCCGGGCTTCCTATCCCTCCCAAAAATCCTCCTCCATTATAATTTTCAGGGAAGTATTCGTAAAACCACTCCTCCTGCCCGGCTTTTATATCCTGATACTTGCCGCAGCCAAACTGCTCACTGCAGTAACTGGGATAAGATCCTGTCTGATTTGCAATCAGATAACCCATCTGCAGGAAAGCCCCATTTGCAAGGTCTTCACCTACCCAAAAGGCAGGGGAACCATTCGAATAGTTCTGCGGAAAGACTGTCTCTATTGAGGCCATTGTACCATTGTTGAATTCGGAGCTTATCCCGCCCCTTGCACCAAACTGAAACCAGTAATTCCCATATGTAACCCCAAAAACAAATGCGCTCAGAAAGACAAAAGAGATAACTATATTCCTAAAATTCATAGAATCCTATCTCCTTAAGCGATATTGGGCATATCCACATTACACCTACAAAAGATGTAAGTTCCTTCAGCATTCGTAGAGAATTTTTCCATCCATTCGATACTGAAGCATGGTCTTCTTCGGTTACGCTGAATAAATTTCTTCCTGAAGATGACTTCTTCCACTGTAATGTGATCTTCCATATCCAACGCCTGTATTATGGACTTATACGCATCTGCAAGTTCCATGGCTTTATATTGTTATGAATGTTTATACACTTTTCTGCGGTTTGATCCATTCCATACATAAATGATGTTGGAGCTTCCACTCACGAAGCTAATTCTTTCTTCACATATGTTGCAAAACAGAGAATCAGGCCTCTAAATTAAAATTTAACGGAATACAAAAGATTATATGAAATAAAAAAGGAAAAGGTGCCCCAATGCAAGCATCACGCATAAGCACGGCTAGCATTGGGTTAATGGAGACAAGATCCAAAGACTGAGTCTCGCATCAGATTCAGCCGAAGAGACTTGCAAGTCCTCCTGCAGCTTCTTCCTCGCTTACTTTTTCTTCAGCTTTCTCTTCCTTCTTCTTTTCAGATGCCTGTGGTGCGCCACCAGCCGGAGCAGCAGCAACGCTTACTGTCTGTGCGTTTTTTATTACATCCTTTATGTTCACTCCGTTCAACGATTTTGCAACCGATTTGGCCATTGCCTCATCAGGGCTCAATCCTGCAGCTTTGACTACCTCTTCAAGGCTCTTTTCATTTATCTCTTTGCCTGCCGCATCCAAAAGAAGGGCAGCGTATATGTACTCCATATTTTTACACCTATAGCATGATTTTTGATAACCGATTACTCTTTCTTCACTATTGAGTCCACTCCTGAAGCCTGCATCGAAGCGATTCCCAAGAGTTTCTCTATTACTCCTTTTTCGTATATTTTAGCTTCCACTCCGAGAGTCATTGCCTCATTGAAGGCCCTTCCCAGGAATATGGCAGCATTGTAAGGAGTCACAAACCTTATCTCCATAGTGAGTGCATTTGCCCTGCTGAACGATATTGCAAGTTCTTCCCTCACTATCTTTTCATTTATCTTAAGTACCTCTTCCCTGAAGAGGAGATCTCCCTGCAGTCCAGCGCTAAGCTTTCCTGATACCTGGAAAGGCATGATGTCAAGCATCTTAAGTGCCTTAGCTATCGGCGTAGTTATCTTCGCGCCTTTAGCCACCAACACCTTGCTTTTCGATATGACTACCTTTCCTTTGTCTATCTTTACATCAATTCCGGCAGACTTAAGATCCGTTACAGCCTGCCCCGGCGCTATGCTTGTCTCACCGGATTCTATAAATATATCTTCAGGAGACACCTGGTTAGGCTTTGCTCCAAGCTTCATAACATTTGAACTTATTATATTATAAAGAGCGTTAGGGTCTTCATTTGTCATTATAAGTGCTATATTCCCTTTCACATAAGGCTCAAGCTTCTTCACACTACTGTTACCTTCAAGTATCTTCAGCATAAGGTTTTTTCTGGCAATAACAAACTTCCCCCCAGGCTTCATCTCATTCCTTATCTTCTGGACAAGCCTGTCTGGTATGGCCTCTATTGGCATAATCCCAAATGTTTTGTACTGCTTAAGCTCCTCCTGTGTCTTCTTTACAAACGCTATCTTTTCAGCTTTAAGCATCATTTACTCACACTCTATGAAAACTTCACTGCTTCTGACATGGTCAGCTTCACATATACTGATTTGACATTGTTCTGTCCTACCTTAGCACCGACGCTATTTACTACCTCGATTATATTGTTGTATATCTTTGAAGCTTCCATATCTTCTATCCCTACTATCGAATGTACAGTAGGAAGATACTTGCCCTTGCTCCTTATAGTCACTGTATTCTCAGTTCCCCTTACAACGTCATCAATCTTCATGTTAGGCATCACTGGTTTAGGCATCCTGTTTCTAGGTCCTAAAAACTGACCGAGGTGCCTTGCTACCTGCGCCATCATATTTGCCTGGGCAAGCAGATCATAGCCGAGAAGCCCTGTCTGCCTCTTAGTGTCTTTAGATATTGCTTCAAGCTGTGAAGGATCTATCACTTCAACGCCAAGTTTCAAAGCCGCTTCTGAAACCGACTTATCATTAGAGAATATCGCCACCTTCCTGATCTTGCCCTTTCCGTTTGGAAGCCGTACCTCAAGGTTCAGCCTATTGTCCTGTTTGGAAAAATCAATATCCTTGAAATTTATGGCTACCTCTACTGTCTGTTTGAACTTCCTTTTGCCTTTGTTGGCATCCAGAAACTTTGTAAATTCTTCTAAGCTAATTGGCATGTATATCCCTCCTGCGCATATGCAGTAGTTTCGGGAAAATAAGCAAATTAATGCCTGTGTTTATATTAGTGAAGGAATATTTATATAAGTATACTGTTGGTTGCATGTCAAAGCTGGTAATGGCATTCGGTTCTTTCGATATACTGCACAGAGGCCATCTCCTCTATCTGAACGAGGCAAAAAAATTGGGAGACAAACTCTATGTTGTTGTAGCAAGAGACGATAGCATACGCATGATGAAAGGCAGAAACCCGATATTCGGCGAAAAGGACAGGATTGCCGTCATAGGTGCGCTAAAGGCAGTCGACAACACTATACTTGGAAACAGAATAAGTTCAGAGGCAGACCGCCTTCGCATAATAAAGAGATACAAGCCTGACATCATAGCGTTTGGATACGACCAGAAGATAAATACAAAAAAGACCAGAGACTGGCTGCTCAAAAACGGCATAACTGCCGAAGTAGTAAGAATAACCAAACGCGCAGATCCTGGGAAATATAAGAGTTCGATAGCAAGGAGAAAATTAAACTCAAAGAAATCCTGAATTCCAAATACAATATAATTCATCAGGAAAAGACAACCTAACAAACACTTAAAAATAAGAAAAGCCGCCCAACATCTCAAGCGGGCGGCATATTAAGTGCTGGCCTTCTACAAATACTGTTTTAGAGTCCAAACCATGATTTGACTCCCGGCCTTGTCATGTAGTAGAGCAGCAATCCGTATATTATTATAGGGACTATGCCGACTACCACCAAAAGCATAACCAGCCCTGCCAATATTCCTAGTATATACAATATCACTGCAATCCACCAGCTCCACTTCATTCCTCCTTTTATGAAGCCATATCCTGTTGCCAAATCCAGCAAGCCAACCACAAGTATAATTCCTCCTAAAGCCCCTCCAAGCAGAGCAACGAATGGCCCTAAAGAACTTAGAAGTGGACTGGCTCCTGCCCCCAACACAATTATTCCCAATCCTGAAATTATAGCTGCCAACCCGCCTAGGATCATCAGTATTCCAAGGATACTTATTCCAACCGGTCTATTTCCATTTCCCATCTTATCATCTTTAATCAGAATTTATAAAAATAGGAAAACATATAAGCTTGACTTACAGTGGCACAAACCGCTGTCTCTGGTAATATTTATAAGCATAATTGTACATTAAGTATGCAATAGATGTTTATGAATAGCCTCTTTCCTTCCGATGTAGGCATGAGTCACGTCCGTGGGGTCGTGAAAATAATAAAGGAAAACA
>JAJZKQ010000024.1 GCA_021804095.1 Microcaldota archaeon
AATGTTCTTATGCATAGATACGAATCTGCTTTAATCTCGGCACTCAAGAACGGCAGGCAGTCCAGCATAGCAGAGCTTCTGGAGAAGACAGGGCTTAAAAAAGAGGAGCTCTTCTGGGCCATCGAGAACCTGCTTCAAAGAAAAGGCATAGAAGCAGAGCGCAGCGAGTCAGAATCCGTAGAGCTGACATCCGAAGGTGCTGAATACTCAAGGGATCTTATGCCTGAGGAGAGCCTTCTCAAAAAGGCATCAATCGGAAGGCTAAGCATATCCTATCTAAAGGGCAAAGAAGAACAGATAGGGTTCCAGTGGGCAAAGAAGAAAGGCTTGGCTGAGATAAGCAAGGGCATAATAGATGTAACTGAGAAGGGAAGAGATGCAATAAAGAATGGCACAGAGGAAGGAAATGCGCTGCGCTCGATAGCCAAAAATCCTGAAAATTACTTCAAGCTTATGAGCGCTGACAAGCAGGCAGTCCTGAATCTCCTAGACAGGAAACTTATAACAATAAAGAAGAAGCGGGAGATAATCTGGGTAAAGGCAACTCCGGAGGCTATCAAGGAATTCGAGAAAGAGAAGGGCATAGACCAGATAGATGCCCTTGATAAGGCCATGATATCATCGGCTTCATGGAAGGGCAAGGCATTCAAGCCCTACGACATGGCGCTCAATGTCGAAAGGGAGAAAGCAGCGATAAGGCATCCTATACGCATTCTATCCAAGAAGCTCAAAGAGGCATATCTCTCCATGGGCTTCATCCAGGCCTCAGGCCCTGTCATAGAGCCCGCTTTCTGGGTATTCGATTCGCTGTTTATACCGCAGGACCATCCTGCCAGAGACCTGCAAGACACATTCTATCTCTCAAATCCGGAGAAGATAGATATTTCAGGAGAGAAATCACTCGAGATGATAAAAAAAGCACATCTTGAATCATGGGGAGGGGAATGGAAAAAGGAAGAGGCGGAACAGGCCCTTCTCAGGACACATACCACTAACATATCCGTAAGGAATATCCGGAAGGTAATCGAAGAGGGCATAGCCGAAGGAGAAGGAAATCTTCCAATGAAATTCTTCTCTATAGGAAGGGTCTTCAGAAACGAGAATATAGACTACAGGCATCTTACCGATTTCTACCAGCATGAGGGCATAGTCATAGGAAAGAACCTGACGCTCTCAAACCTCTTCCATATAATGATATCGGTATACAAGCCGCTGGGCCTGGAGCTCAAGTTCAAGCCGGCATACTTCCCTTTTGTAGAGCCCGGCGTAGAATTCTACGCATACTCGGAGAAGACAGACGAGCTTATAGAGATGGGAGGCGCAGGAATCATACGCAGAGAGATAACAGGAGTACCGAGAAAAAATATCACAGTGTTGGCATGGGGCTCGGGGCTTGAGCGCATCCTGCTTCTTAGGGATCCCAGCATAAAGGGAGTCACCGAACTCTATAATTCCGGGGTAGGATGGCTCAGAAGCAGGAGAATAAGATGGTAAAATGCCTGTAATCACATTCAACAAAAAATATCTTTTCAGCCTTCTGCCTAAAGGCACTACCGAAGAAAAGCTGAACGGGCAGACATACAAGATGGGATTCGAGCCCGAGCAGGCAGGCGAGAAAGAGGTAAGCCTGGAGATAACGCCGAACAGGCCTGATCTATACAGCGCTGTAGGCTTTGCAAGGGCATTCAAAAATTTCAATCACAAGAACAAAAAACTGAAGTATGAGCTAGGAAACGAAGAGCCCGAGCTCGAAATCTCAGTCGGGAGGGAAGCGGCCAATGTAAGGCCTTTCATAGCCTCTATCGCAGTACATGGCATACATCTTGACGAAGAGATACTTGCTGACCTTATAAACTTCTCAGAGAAATTCTCCGAGACATATGGCAGGTACAGGAAGAAGATAGCCATAGGCATGCATGACCTCGACCTGATTCACGGCCAGCTCCACTACAACGCATATGAAGACGAAAGATACATGCCGCTAAACTACAGAGGCGAAAAACTCTTCAGCGAGGTATTGAAGGAAACGGAGAAGGGCCAGAAGTACGGAAGCATAATCTCGGCCAGCGTGCGGTATCCCGCACTGAAGGACAGCGAAGGCGCCATATCCCTAATACCCATATTGAATTCGGAGAGGACAAAGGTAACAACAAAAACCAGGAATATGCTTGTAGACATAACCGGAATATACAGAGAGCCTGTAGAAAAGACGGCAGATCTCATAGCGTCGATATTCATGGATCTCGGCGCAATTATAAAGCCTGTAAGGATAAATTATCCGGGAAATGAAAGGATTACTCCTTCTCTTGAGAAGAGATATATCTCCATGGCTTTGACGCTTGCAGAATCCGAGATAGGCGTGCCTATAGGCTCAAGCAATATAATCTCACTGGCGAACAAAGCCGGATACGAAGCGGCCCTTGTAGGAGACAAAGTGCGATTCAGAATACCCGAATACAGGCTTGACATAATAAACGAACAGGACATAGTCGAGGATATAGCGATCGCATACGGCTACGACTACATAAATCCTACTCCTATACTCGCATCCCAGACCGGAGCACTCCTTCCTGAAGAAGAGTATTTTGATACGATATCCGGCGCATTAACCGGAATGGGCTTCACTGAAGAGGTTAACACCTATCTTTCAAACGAATCCTCAAATTTCACAGCAATGCGGATAAAAGAGACGCAGGGCTTCTCTCCAAAAGAAAAGATGGAATATGTAAAGCTCAAGAATTCAAAGGCGGCATCACTCACCATGATGCGCACATGGCTTCTTCCTTCACTGCTGAGAAACCTTGGCTCATCGCTGCACGACAGCATGCCACAGAAGCTATTTGAGCTTGATATGGCATTTGCCATGCTGAAGGGAAAGCCTCTGGAGGAATACCACCTTGCAGCTGTGGACGCCGGACCAAGGTCAAACCTGAACGGGATAAAGGCAGTCATAAGCGAGATCTCATATCTCTTCGGGATAAACCTTGATGTCGGGGAATCAGACCACGGATCTTTCATAAAAGGGAGATCCGCAGTGCTTCTTCATGAAGGCACTATCGCAGGAATATTCGGAGAGCTTCATCCTGAAGTGCTCCAAAGCTTTGGAATAGAGGAGCCGACATCAGCATTCGAGATAAATCTGAATGCCATACTTGGCAAGCATTCATCTCCAAGCGCCAAGAAAAGCAGTAAAGCCGAAGAATGAACGGAATCAAAGAATAGACTTCTCTATCCCTCCTATGTTCTTGAAAGATGCAAGCTGCATTCCGGCTTCGTCATCGGAATTGAATATCTCTATCCTGACTCCCGACATGTCTGCCTTCTCCAGAATCTCCTTTATCTCCTTCACATTAAGCACAGAGTCATTGACTATTATTGCTCCTATCCTGTATTCATCAAGCGCTGCTTTTATCCTCTCAATTCCTGAGAACGCGCTTCCTGCCCGCAGCCCCCTAAAGAATATGTCCAAATAATGGAATTCGGATCTCACATGCTCGCTCTCAAGAAGCTTTGATACCGCCTCGCTCTTCATTACCTCCCTGACTCCCGATCTCTCCGCGTCGGTGGAAGCAACATATACTAACCTCCTGCCTACCTCTATCCTGTTCGTTTCTATGTATTTCTTGAGATCGTCTTTCATGAATCCCGGTCCTGCCATAATGACTATCTCCACATCCATCCTGCCAGCTGCCTTTATTATCTCCCTGAAGTAATTCTCCTTCTCCGCTTCGAAATCCTTCTCTTTCATCTTTTTGCTCAGCCTGCTGTAGAGCTCTCCAGTTATATCAATGCCATAACCCCTGACATATGCAAGTGTGGCCTTCTCGTCATCCATGGCTATTATGCCAAGCTTCGGCCTCTTCGAGTCAAGCACAGCCTGCCGCAGCCTCTTTATTATGAACGCATTCCATCCTGCCTTCTCTATCTCTATCTGGCTGCCTGAGCTTATGCCTACGGTGTGGTGGCTGTTTATCTTCACATATTCTTCAGGATGGCCCTCAAGGATCTTTCCTGTGGCCCTCAAGGTTCCTCCGGCCTTGTCAAGCTCAGTCTTCTCTACCGCTATCTTTACGAAAACATCCTTCTGCTCTCCAATGTCGCCGTCTCCTGCCCGGAATCTCCTCTTGCTGTGGGCAGATACCCTGTCTCCTGCAGATATGATTATTGCCAGCAGGTATAAGTCCTCAAAACTTTCAGGTATAAGCTTGACTATGCCTGTTGCCTCATAAAACTTAACGTCTCGCATCCATCTTCCTCATAATCAATCTACACAGCATCAAATTGTAAAATATCATAACTTTCTCAACATATGGTATTTATAATACCTGATAGCAGAATACTATCATGTTCATTCATATATTGTTTGCATTAAACCTAAGCGGCTTATTCAACGGTGCAGTCTCCTTCTTTACGTTAATATTGAAAAGATACGGCTACCTTGCAATATTCCTGCTCATGGTTCTCGAAGCGGCATCGCTGCCCATACCGAGCGAGGTCGTGCTTCCAGCTGCAGGACTCCTTGCAGCCACAGGCCTATTCAATATTTATCTGATATTCATAGTGATAACCATCGCAAGCCTGATAGGCATAACCATAGATTATTACCTTGCTTATTTCATAGAGAAAGAGATAATCTACAAACACCTGAAGATCTTCCGCATAAGCAGAAAGCAGCTTGAAGGCTTCGACAGGTGGTTCAATAGAAATGGTCCATTTACAGTATTCATAGGGAGGATGCTTCCCGAAATAAGGGGACTTGTAAGCCTTCCTGCAGGTTTTGCAAAGATGCCTCTGAAAAAGTTTTACTCATACTCCCTGCTGGGAATAACTATCTGGGACATAGCGCTTCTGGCATTCGGCTATTACGCACTAAATGCGCATAATGCATACGTGGCTATGGTTGCAGTGGCTGTATTCGCAACAGTCATCTATGCTCTATTCAGGATCTTCGTAAAGAACAAAATGGATTAAATAGAAAGCAAGCGAAGCCTTCAGAGGAAAAATAAAGCGAAATGCGGAAAGGCATGCTGCAAAAGAAGGAACAGTCCAGCTAAAAAATACCCAATGAATAAATAAGCAAAATCATTGCAATATAAAACGGGAGCAGGATGCCTACCAAGGACTAATGTATTCAGGCTTTCTGAAGATGCATCTGCGGAACTATCAATGTCCTCTTTGTGGATTTGCTTACCGCTATTTCGACAACATACGCGTCTCCTCTCTTCTCAATAACCACGCCTACTCTTCCCTTGTATCTGGGATGCGGAACGCTTCTGTTGCTTGTGCTCCTAGGCATAACAACAACCTTGCTGCCGTTCTCAAAATTCTTTATCTTCTTGGTTATTCCCATCTCTGAAGGTCTTATATGCCTTGAAAGCTTTCTAGTATTTCTTGAAAAAAGCCCCTTTGAAGAACTCATGTTATCAAATCAAATTCATTTTAATTAGTAGAAAAACATATAAATACCTTCACTGCATATCTACACGTGGTACTGATGCCAAATACTAATTCAAAAAAAGAACCTGGCCATAAGAAGGCACAGAAGGCGCCAAAGATATCCCTGAAACCGGATTTTAAGATAGAGAACATAGTCGCAAGTGCTGATTTGGGCGTAGAGCTCGATCTATATGCGATAGCAAAGGCATCTCCGGATGTAGACTATGAGCCCGAGCAGTTCCCAGGCGCAATATACAAGATACACAACCCAAAG
The DNA here is from genome assembly GCA_021804095.1 of Microcaldota archaeon. Taxonomy (GTDB): domain Archaea; phylum Micrarchaeota; class Micrarchaeia; order Micrarchaeales; family CABMGC01; genus JAJZIZ01. Next base: position 5,711 of record JAJZKQ010000024.1, read on the forward strand.
ACTGCACTCCTGCTCTTCAAGAACGGCAAGGTAATCTGCACAGGCTCGAAGACAGAAGCGGACATACACAGGGCAATAGACATAATGATAAAGACTGTGCAAAAATACATACTGGTTCCGCAAACCGACGAAGACGAAAAGAAATAGAAAGTCAATTTCTGATTTTTATAGGTTCTTCCTTAAGTCCGGAGTACATTATCTTTATTTTATAATATGGGCTCCGATTCTTCCAGTTTCCAGAAACTGCATCCAAAATCCTCATCTGGGTAGCTGTTGGTGTGCAGGCCTTGTCAGGATATAAAACCTGCTCTCTCCCTTGAGCTCCATTATGACCCTGTCTGTAAGCAGTTTCACAGGATCCTGAAGCAGTGCTACTCTGTTGCTTATGTCAGTAAAACTCTCAAAAGGTTTTTCTTCCCTGGCATCAAGAATCGCCTTCAGGTGTTTCTTGCCTATTCCCGGAAGCATTTCCAGCATGTGCATTCGTATATTCAATGAAGATGCGTTATTGAAGAAATCAACATATCTCTTTTCATTGGATTTTATTATGTTTGATACAACAAGAGGAAGCTGCGATCTTGCGACCTCAGTCAGATTCTCAAACGCAAGCCTTGATTTTATCAATGAGACCTTGTCTCTGACTCCCCTGCCTATGTATATGCGTTCATCAACCTTAAGATCTGCAGTTTTAGGAACTGCCTCAAGAAGCGTAAATTTGTTCTCTCCTATAAGCTGGACTATAGGCTCAGATCTTACCGAGAAAGACTTTCCGGTAGGGAGGTAGTCGAGCACGTAAGCATACTCCTCAAGTTCCCCTGTTCTCTGTTCAATTTCCTCCATTCCAAATCCCAAAATTCCACTTATTTACCTTTGCTTCTGCCAGCTTCTACCAAAGAGAAAGCTTTTTCAGCTATGTCAGGCTCCACATCTTTCTTTTCATTTGCAAGTATCTGCTTCATCTGCATTATGTCAAGAGGCATTATATTTGCTATGGAAACGGCAACCTTCTCGCTTATGCCAAGTTCCTCAAGCTTCTTTTTCAGGCTTTCTGACTGTTTGGTATCTATTGTAGAGAATCTCTTAGCGTAGTCAAGCGCAAGCGTCTGTTCATAGCCGAAGTCTCCTTCCTTCTCTCTCTTCTCTAGTATATCACGAGCTTCAGCAAGAGAGACTATCCTGCCTATCTTTTCCTCATTTGATGCCATGAAAATCATTCTATAATATCTAATGTGTAGAATATAAACCTTTTGCTTATTCCGATAAAAACCGGAAGCATATTCAATCTGCGGTCATTACCAGCACGTTTGAATATGGACTCCGCAGCGAAAAAATGATCCCCTAATCTGTATTTATAGGTAATTAAACTACAAAGCCCAATACACAAAGCCTAATACAGCAAAAAGTCTTATATATCTTCAAGTCGCTTTATTATCATAGGATCCCCAGGGTTACTGGCTTCGGCAGGTAAACCTGGGCTTAAACTAATTATATGAAAAAGGAAGGTTGAGACTATTAATCTTCATCTCTTTTCAGGTAGTTCCACAGAACTACGCCAAGCTTGCGACAAGCACATACTAATTTACTTTACCGACAGTTATCTGTTGTTAAGATAACAAAAATTTTAAGTTAAACCGAATGATAGACTTGGGCGACCCTAAGGAGAAGAAAGATGAACTAAAGGAGCAAAGCCATTTGCAGACAAAGGTATAAATTATTGCTATTGCAACCATTAATCGACGGTGTAGGATTGGACGCAAGCGAGATATACAAAAAAATACTGACAGAGCTCAAAAAGCATATCTCTGGAGACGAACAGGTTCTCGAACTAATGTTCATAACCCTTGTGGCTGACGGCCACACCCTCCTCGAAGGAGTTCCGGGAGTTGCAAAGACCACAATGACAAAGGCACTTGCAGATACGATCACGGCAGATTTCAAGAGGGTGCAGGGAACACCAGACGTATCTCCTTCAGACATAGTCGGCTACACATTCATGAACCAATCCAACCAGGTTGAAGTAAGTAAAGGCCCTGTATTCACAAACATACTGCTTTTTGACGAGCTTAACAGGACCCAGCCAAGAGTAATGAGCTCCCTCCTCGAAACGCTCGAAGAGCGCCAGGTCACTCTAGGAGGTACGACAATGGATCTGCCTAAGCCCTTCAATGCGTTTGCAACACAGAACCCCCTGCGCATCGAGGGCACGGAGCCTCTTCCAAAAGTCCTTGCAGACAGATTTCTCATGCGTATACCTGTGGACTATCCTTCAAGGGAAGAGGAAGGCATGATGATACGCATAAAGGAATCGGAGGAGAAGATAGTAGTAAACAAGGTGATAGGCACATACGAAATACTCGAACTCCAGGAACAGGCAAAATCAATAGTGCTTCCCGACGATGTAAAAGACTACATAACAGGTATAGTGTCAGAGACACGAAAATCTATCCATATAGTAATGGGGGCGAGCCCAAGGGCAGATATCTCATTCATGAAATGCGGAAAGGCCAAAGCGCTCATAGAGGGAAGGAAGGAGGTAAAAATAGACGACATAAAATTCCTGGCAAGGCCTGTACTTAGTCACAGGCTTGCAGTAAGGTCGACAGGAGGCATAGGCGTAAACGGAATAATAGACGGCATAGTTGCAACCTACTCCTAAACAAGGTGCTCTATGTCATGTACTCAAATGCAATCCTCTACTCGTCTGCAATATTTGCTTCGGCTATTCTGGTATTCAATCTTTCCGAGATATACACCTTCTCAAACTATGTGCGCAAGACAGTGAGCTCAGGCAGCATCCGCCTTTTGCTAAAGGAATTGAGCAGCGCGGCAAAAATCGACAAGGGGAACTCAATTCTCACCATCTCCCTTCTCTGGGCATCCATGGTAATTAGCTGGATTATTTTTACAGTAGCGTCAGGCCGCATCTCATTTCCCGGACCTCTTTATATATATCTGATAGCAGGCACAATTGTAATCTTCTCTGGAATAATCATGCGGCGCTGGGCTATGAACACTTTAGGCAGACTGTTCACACATCTTATCACTATACAAAAAGGACATAAGATCGTTGCAAAAGGACCATATGGGATAGTCAGGCATCCCTCATATCTGGGAGGCTTGCTCATAATATTTGGATTCGGGATAGCCATGGCAAATCCCATAAGCCTTGCATTATGCATCATGCTTCCCATTATTGCGTATAGCATAAGGATTAACAAAGAGGAAGCTGTGCTTATATCTTATTTAGGTTCCGAATACAAAAGGTACATGGAAAAGGTGCATTACAAGATAATACCGGAGATATGGTAGCAGGCAAGAAAGCCAGCAAAGCCCCAGGAAGAAAAGCAAGCACAGCAACCAATATAAATATAGATGAAGATATAAAATACCATAATTAAGGCATAAAAACCATAATTAAGGGGCAAAAGATTCTGATGTTTTGCGAAATAAAGCTCGCTGGTAAAAGGTTAATATAAAATGACAATAATTCAGACCAATCGGCTAAAGAAGCATCTTCCAAGATTCATAACTCTGTTCTTAATCTCATCATTCATCCTGGCAGCAAGCGTATACGGCCAGACCTCACAGTACCTTCTTACAAATACCCTATGCGGAATCATACAGACAATAAGCCAGATAATAGGCATTCTTGCATTATTTATGTTTATACTGGGCGGAACCACTTATGCGTTTGCACATCTTCTGCCCGCAGCCGGAAACATAAAAGGAGCCGCACAGGGCTGGGGCATGAGCGTACTCATGGGCGGCATAATAATGATATTGTTATACACGCTTGCACCATTCATAGTAAATACCGTAATGCAGTTTAGCGTAGGCAGTTCTTCAGGCCTTGGAATCGGATCGATAGGCGCTGTAAGCTGCCCTTTTGCTTCATCTTCAGGCAGCATCTCAGGAGGCATACCATCCAGCTCAAGCATTATTCCGGGAACTACCCCTGGCACATGCACAGTATCTGGTAATTTATGTGCGGCATAGGCAAAAAGATGCTTACTATATTAGCAATCAATATGTTTACTCATAATTTTTCAGAAGGCAAGCAAACAAGAAAATACCAATATATTTATAAATCATAACATTTCAATACAAAAAAGGTAATACATATGAATAAACATCTCTTCTGGCTTACAAACAACCTGAGAATGATATTTTTAATGTTGGCATTGGGAAGCATCGCGATAGGCATTGCGTACTCTACTACAGCGATTCTACCGCAATCATATCCAACTTCACCACAAGCGGCTACTGTTTCCGATACGCTCTGCGGTATAATAGCCGGAATAAGCCAAGTAATAGGGCTTCTTGCAATATTCATGTTCATATTGGGAGGAACGCTCTACGGATTTGCACACTTCATGCCTGCTTCAGGAAACCTGAAAGGTTCTATGCAGGGCTGGGGCATGGGCGTACTCATGGGCGGCATAATAATGATAATACTCTATGCGCTTGCACCATTCATAATAAGCAACCTCCTACAGTTCAGCATCTCCGGATCTGCTAACGTATATGTACCAACCGCCTCAGGAGTAAACTGCGCGGCATATGGGCCTACTGGTGGAGGATTTATATAATCTGAAAACGCTGTAAGCAGAAGATTACTGCATACATACACGATTAATTAAGGCTTTTTTATTTTTGCCTTACCCAAAGATACATTTTTATTGGTTAACTTGCTATTCTAAACGTGTGGCCATGGGCAACATACTTACTGATGCATACGAGACTTTCCATGAGAACATACGCCTTGTCCTCATATTTTCAATCCCGTTCATAATAGCATTCATAATACCGCTTCTAGCGCCTCTGCCCACCTATATAAGCATGGGCGGCATATTTCTAAGAAGTACAAGCATATTCACAAATCTGGACTTCTACTCCATAGCCGTAATACTCTTGGCATTCTTCTTCTCGCTTCTATTCATAAGTTTTGCCTTTGTTGCGATAAGCCTGATAGTGAAGTCAAGAAAGACCAGGCTCAAAATAGGACAGCGTGCACTTCACAACATAGAAAAGTATACCGGAAGGGTATTCATACTCTTCATAATATATGCAATAATAATAACGATAGCAAACATCATAGGCTACTATCTGAATATAGAAACCTTCCTTACCGGAGTAGTTGGATTCTTCGGATTCATACCTTTCTTCTACGCACCAAGCGCAGTGGTTGTAGACGAACAGAAAATATTGAGGTCTATGAAAAACAGCATAATTCTCGTAGCAGGCTCGCCACAGTACTTCATCCTCTGGTTTGTCCTTATAACCATATCAATCTCGATAGTATCATTGGTGTTCATGCCATTAGGCATAATATCCGAGTATATAGTATTGATAGTAAGTTCATTAATCATACTTCCTTACTTTGTGATCTTCCAGGCCGAGGCCTACATGAAGCGTTTTGCCATACTGAAGCATTGAATAAATACATGCCTTTGCATTTATAGAAATCCAGGCATTGTATGGAATCAGAACCTCCCAAGTCTCTTCCTGCATTACCTATCCTTTAGATAGGAGCGGACGTCAATTATTTAGATATTATCAATGCATATTAAATCCGCGGCGGAGTAGCTCAGCCTGGTTAGAGCGCTAGACTCATATGCAACGCTTTATGAGTGACGAGTATTTTTACGATGACTGCTAAGAAATCTAGAGATCGCGAGTTCAAATCTCGCCTCCGCCAAACCAGTTCCAAGCAACTAAGGGATAATTCCTACCACAAATCCAAAATCCTCATCAGCCAGACATAAAACACGATTCAAAGGAAAGGCTAAATACCTTCCTACTAAAATACTCATCATGCACGGCTTTAATTTTGTAGCTCAGAATATAAACCAGGAAAATACAGTCCAATCTCCCCAGAATGCATCACCACAGAACATGCCAAGCGGAAGCGCTTCTTCAGGATCCGCCGCAAACCCTGCTCCTGATGTACCATCTTCTACATCTCCAAAATCAGGAAGCCATCGTTCAATCATCTTTGGAGTTGTTGCATTAGTCATAATCGCAGTAATAGCATATTATGCATATTCAAGGTTATCAGTAAGCCAGCCAAACTCAGTAACATCACCACAGTCAACTTCAACAGCAACAGGATTTGCAAAAATTGCAACTTCTCTTTCAGCAGGCAAAACTGTAACTTTAAGCCAACTTTCAAGCGTAGCAGGCTTTAATATAACCCAAGGCATAACCAAATTAATAAGCGGCTCATCCAATCACAACGAGATATTTGGAAATGACACAAACGTAAGCTATTCAGGCTCAGGAAAAGTTTCAGCATCAGTATCAGGAATAATCATCAGCTTCCCGTTCAGTTACCTAATAAGCAGTGATACCAATGGCAATTACTCTGTAATAAATGCAAAAGGAAAGATTCTGTCCTCAAACCTATCTGATATAATCGTAAATACTCCATCTTCATATTTCACCTGCAGCAATCAAAATCAATCTCTGCTGCTCTCCATTTTTGATTCTTCAGCAAATGGAAATACCCAGCCTCCTGCACCGAACTACAAATGTGTAGCAACAGAGATGCCTAAAAAGCAGATTAATCAGACTATTATAGCTTCATATGCTGCCATCGCAAATAACATTGCAAACAACGTTTCGCTAAACGCAAGCAACGTATCATATGTTTCATATCGCGGAAACAGTTGCATATACTTAAAAGGATATCTTATCTCAAACAAGATAAAAGTAAACCCAGTATCTACAGGTTCCAATACAAGCAGCAACCAAGCATATTTTGTTAAATTCAGCGGACCATACTCTACCTGTATATCGACCTCAACCGGTATTCCTTACAACTTCACCACAACGATGGCGTTAAACCTAACCTCCCCACCTTCTACAACTACACCTACTACCTCTTCGTTCTCCATATCTTCCCTTAATGTGAGTTTCTCGATATCTTCAAACCTAACCTACTACGGAAAAGCAGAACCAGCACAGGAATTATCCGTACCTCCATATCCAATAATAAACGGAACATGTCCTTCAGGCATGACCATAGATACAGTAAACGGAACCTCCCAATACTTCAGGTGCCAAAATATAAACATGAACTCTTCAGGATATGCGGTGATGAAACTGAAGCCTTCCAAGAATCTTAATCTATTCGGCGTACCACCTTCAAACCAAACCAATGAAATAAGACTACTGGGTCTTTACTGCGAAGAAACAAATTCGTCCTCTGCGCTAGCATTTGCGCCAGAGCCAAACGCAACCTTATTTACTCCTGTAAACATCTCTTCCATGTCCAACCAATCCCTCTCCATAACAACAAGATGCTCAAACACAAGCTTAGGCACCCAATACAATGGTACAATATATGCCGTAGCAGTTACAAAATCAATCTTCAAACCAAACATGACTGTAAATACAAGCCTCTCAATAGGTACATTCTCAGTTCTGCCTACTATAACTGGTGCAGTAGGAAGCAATCCAAATAGTGGTCCTGTTTCAAAGAGCGTGATTATAACAAATCCATTCTCATCAGGTCCAACAATAACGAGTACAAATTCAACACCTGCCTACAACTCTCTCGGGTAATTCTACAATTTTATAAGCACGGGTCTCTTCCCAAGAATTAATGGGATGGAATCAACTCCATATCTGAGTAAGAGTCCTAGCGCAGTTGTCTTTTAATGGGCTATACTATAGAAGAAAAGAAGATATAGCCTTCTTACCTTTTTCCCGCCTTTTCCACTAAAATCGTACAACCTTAGAATAATATCCGGATTAGAGAGATCATCTGTAGTCTTAACCTATATCCTTCTCAAAATTCTGGAAAACCTGCCCTCGCGATCCGGCATCCATCCCCGTTGAGATTCAATTCCTTCAAAACCGGGAAACTTTCTCCTGCCAACTACAGAATCCACCAATTCGGCATTACTATTTTCCTTTCTTCCGCTTAAGATAAATACATGCCTATTATTCCAGTCCATTTTTACTGAAACGAACTGTTTCCCATCTCCAGGATCTACATATACTTTAATATGATCTCCAAAACCATCTCCGGATTTCTCTGACAACCCTTCTTCATGAAGCCACCCATTCCCGCTAAATATCCCGTATCC
>JAJZKQ010000025.1 GCA_021804095.1 Microcaldota archaeon
GTGTTGGAACTTAACCACTTCGTAGATTGCCCTCCTCCTGCGTAGATGCCATCGATATAATATCGTTCATAATAGGTATTGTTGATGGTTATCGCGAGATTGTACCATGCACCACTATTGAAAGCATACTGGAGCGGAACACCGTTGCCGCAGTTGTCTGAAGCTTCTATAGAGTTAGCTCCTGAAAACCAGAGCTTGTATCCACAGGAAGTGCCGCTTGTGCCTATTAATGTTGCAGAATTAGAGGTTAATGCGGATTCTGACTCGTTGGGCGCGAACCATAGGAATATGCTCATACCGGTACTCTCCGGATTCATGTATAATGAGGAAGTCGGAGAGGATATTATAACATTGACTTCTTCTGTATTTCCGTTAAAGCTTGCCGGAGCAAAACCCGCTCCCGGTATTTCTGCAAGAGAATAAGGGAAAGTGATATTGATTCCGAAACCTTCGTTACCACCGTTAACTCCGAGATTGTAGAAGATGGTATTTGTGGATAGCAGATAGTTTACTCCGCCTACTCGTACTGTAGGCATCACACCATTCGGAGGATTGTTCCTGACCCTTACCCAGGTAGTGTTCTGATAGGATATGGGTGATGCACCATAATAAGCTCCAGCAACTGCAGGGAATAAAGGAAAACCTGAAGGAAAGATATAAGTGTTGCTGAACGGATCGGTGTAATTCTCCATTACCCAAGTGTCATAAGGACCAGCAAAAGGAACACTTGCGTTGTATACCATAGTAAGAAGTTGCGGCGCATTTGCAGTTGGAGGATAGAGATAATTGGTTATTATGAGATCGCCACCACCGACACTTGTATAAAACTCAGGAGAAAGTGATCCGGTTCCTTGGTCGTTTCCATAAATCATAAGTACGTTTGCGGAGGTTATTCCACCTGTTCCTATGCCTCCAAATTCATAGTCTGCGTCCCAGGAAGGTGAAAATGTAGTCAAGGCATCCATTACCGTTCCCTGTGTGAAGGCTTGTGTTGTCGCGTTTATGTAAGAATACGAATTAGAAAGGCTTGTAATCTGGATTCCGTTATCAACAGTATAGCCTACACCGTTTACATCTTTCCAGTCTGAAGGCAGGGTCGTTCCGGCGAAGTTGCTGTAGAAATTGAAGATGCTATTTCCGTTGTCGTATTCGGCATAGGTTGGGCAGTTTGCAGTGACTGCTGGATTTGGGCAGGTAAGTTCCGGTGCCTCTCCCGTAGTCACGCCGTTCATAAGAGTATTTGAGGGGGAGAGAGTATTCCCGGCCCAACCCATGTATATATCCCCAAGATTGCCATCTGCAGCGCTGTTTCCTATATTTATCCAGTACAATATTGTTCCCGAGTCTACAAGCGCACCCTTGGATGAAGCCGAAGTGCACATGGCGTTTGCATTTGTTTCGTTAGTATAGTTGCCTTCAAGCCAGCTTGGAACTACTGCTCCGGTGTTAGCATAGAAGAATTCCGCATTGTTGAGATTGCACGTGTAATAATTCTGGTAGTTGAGAGCATTTATAGTCACCGCTATCTGTGAATTGGGCTTGACCTTATTTAAAGGATAATTGGTTATAGTTACAGGAACGTAATACTCTATGTTGGGAGGAAGAGTTACTCCAGGGTGGCTTGATTTTGCACTCTGTATTGCGTCTGAGAAATAACTGGTTTTAATCACGGTTGTTTTAGCCATTCCATTAACTAAAGGCCACCATCCAGTAAGATTTTTTTCTTCCTTTGAGTTTCCGGGATAGGTGGTGACATTTATGGTGCTTGGACCGTTTGTAAGGTTCTGATTGAAAATTTCGTATGCTATCCCGCTTGCGTTGGTATAGTTAGAAGAAAAGGAAAGATTATCTATGCTGCCAAGGGTTGATGAAAAGCCGGTTATGCTGTTTGCAATCGGATTGCCGTACTGCCCCAGAACTTTGACAGTTGATTCGGACACAGTAGGGAAGATTAACTGGCCGTAGATAGTCCCAGTATTGTTGTCTCCGCTGTAGTCCTCTGCATTTCCTGCAAGCTTCCACCACCCGACCATGTTTTGTGTTGAGACTCCGGATCCCATGATCCCCTGCCCGAAAAGCTGGAGGACCTGGTTTGAATTCAAGAACGTGTCATACAGTTGTATATTGGATATCGAACCGTTGAAGTAACCGCTGTTTATTGTGTTTCCTTCGGCGCCTATTTCAGAACTGGTGCCTGAAGGAGTAGAGAGTGCAGCTCCTCCGCTCAGGCTTCCTGTCTGGCCGTTTCCATTCAGATAAAGAGTGATGCTGGTGCTCCCTGATTGATAGCCATACCCTACAAAACTCCATCTTCCAATTGGAACCTTAAGACTGCTTATGAAGCTTTCTCCTCCTGCCGAGAAACCGAGAGTGCCATGATACACATACAATTCAGATAAGCCAGATGTTGAGAATGGATATCCGTATTCCTGTATTACAGAACCGTAGGAAGAAGAACCAATCCCGTTTCCGGACAGATACACCCATGCGGAAAGAGATCTCGGAGAAGAACCTATAGGAAGATTTGTGCTTCCTGCAACAATACGGCTATTCACTCCGTTGAACTTAGCGACGCTTGTGCCTTCAGTTGAGAGGGTTATCGAACTAGGATAATTTCCAGTTTCAGGGCAGGATATGTCAACGCATATCAAACCGAAGAAGTTTTGAGTGGTTATATAATTTGCAGGCAGAGTATTGGCCATGTACAGATTTCTTGCCTGGGAGAAGGCGATTGTGCGTATCTTTTGGTCTATCTGATTTGCAGTGATTATTACCTCCCCATTTCTCAATATGGATATGTTGAAATTGTTAAGGCCAAAACCGGATTCCAGAATAGTGTTGGAGACATAGCCAGAACCTCCGTTGTATGCAGTATTGATATTGTGTGCTATCTGCTGGGCCAGCTGCTGGGTCTGGGTATATGCATTCTCGCCGAAGAGAGATGATGCCCTTGAAGAGATTAATGAGAAGAAGAAGATGAATATTGTAGTTACAAATAGGAATACCAGCATGAATTCCATTGCTATCTGCAATTTTTGCATCATTAAACCATTGTGAAGAGAAATTATTTAAATAATTTATATTACGGGAGATATGTATACACAGGGGAGCTCTGGTTGGGTAGGGCAGCTTGACTCTGCGCTTACATTGAATAAATATGTGCCAGGATTTACCTCTCCGCCAAGATCCCCTGAGACATTGACAGGGCTGTATGAAGTTATATAGCTGGGGCCGCTTGGAGACCTTATTACAAAGATTATCTCATGCCCCACCAGGTTTTTGTCGGTTCCCACGTAGATGTATTGTACACCGGGAGGCATGTTTATCTGCACAAGCTGTTTTGCTGGAGGACCTTCAGTCCCTACCAGTATTGCCACATTCGTAAGCTTGCTTGATGCTGCCTGTGCTTCAGCAGATGAGAGTGAGGTATTCGAGTTGGACAGCTGGAGGAATGCTATTACAACCACTGGCAACAGTATGGCAAGTCCGAAGGTCATAGTTATGAGCAATTCAAAACTTGATTGTGATTTTGCCATTATCTTTACACCCACCTATTCCTCTTCAGAGTATTGGCTCTCCATTCCTTTCTTGCTCATGGATATTATCTCTTTTTTGTTTTTGACTTCGGAATATAGACGCTCTAGAGCCTCTGCTACAGTCTCCTCTATGGAGTATCCCGTAGCATAAGAGGAGAGTGCTCCTCTTTTGTCAAGCCATAGCCTTGCCTGTATCTCATAATTTCTTACCTTGTGCTTTTTTACATGGAGTGATAGGTTAAGCACTTTAAATTTGGTGAACCTGTTCACTTTCCCAAGAGTCTTTTCTGCCTCTGACCTGATATCTTCCTCGTACTGTTTTGTGCTCCTGTCTATTCCGGATATAGTTATGTTTTCTTCGGATTCAAAGTTCTCCGCTGCAGCAGCTGATAGGATATCTTTTGGTGTTAGAATCCCTACAGGCTTGCCGCTTCTCGTTATTATCATAGTGTGTGAATCTTTTGTTACAAATGACCTTATTGCCTTGTCTACGCTTTCGTTATGTCCTATAAAATCTATCTCGGAGGCTATGTCAAGAGCCTTTCCCGTAGGAAGCCTGTCTTCTTTTCCCATTTTTACATCGGCCCTCTGCCTAAGGCCGGTTGAATACTTGAGCAATTCTTCATGTGATAGCATGCCTGTCAGCTTTCCGGATTCCTGCAGGGCCACTCGTCCTATCTTTTTCTTGCGCATCAGGGACAATGCTTCTGCCGTAGAAGTATTTGAATCGATTGTTATTATCGGAGAGGACATTATTTCCGCTACTTTGTAACTCGATAGCATTTTCATTGATAGGATGGATTTCAAGATTGATTCAAGCCTTACAACGCCTAGAATCTTGTCTGATTCTATATAAGGTATGGCTTCAACATCGTAAGTGCTGAAATGCCTGATTGCGTTTGCAACAGAGGTATTCTTGTCTAAAGGGCTTACCTTTACAGCATGCTTATAGGCCGCCTCTTTCTTGCTTATGCCCTGGCTTGTCCCATTCAGAAGGTAGACGCTGCTGCTTATTATGCCGTAATACTCCCCATTTTTTGTAAGTATAACTACAGGGTCAGAGTTTAGCTTGCCCAATATTGAAGCCAAAGGAGTCTTGTAGTCAATAATAGGTGCTTTTCTTATAAATTCGTCTGGTATTTTTTCAAATGCTATTGCCATGTTATCACAATTATTCCGATTTCGCCAATATAGTATAGTTTTATGGTATAGTTTATATATGTTTTTCAAATGATTGGTATCTTTGCGGTAGATTTAGCATGTACGATTATTGCACTCTCTTGATAATAAAGCCCGATATGGATTATTTGTAGGTATTCTGGAAGATCTTCATTTTTGCAGAAATAAAGCAGGAGGAGTGATTGAGTGGTAGGTTCTGAAGGATATCAATATAAAGGCACTAGGCGAATGTTTAAATAACTAAAAATACCATATTTATTACATGAACAGAGATAAATTATTTGGAGGTTCAGCAGAGCGTGTAGATTTAGATGGTGCTAAAGTTCTTAGAGTAATAAACAGAAAGTACGAGATAGGGAGAGTTCCGCTTGGAGATATCCTACCAGTTGCAGATAGCGTTTATAGCAGTATTAGTAATGCTAATTTTAACTTCATGCCTATAGGCTCCTCCCTCTTTGGCACCCATATTAAAGTCCCTAAGGAATATATGGAAAGGCGGGAAGTTAGCAGAATTATTGATATCTTAGTAAAAGGAATGTCTGTGGAGGTATCTGCAGTAATGGAGAAGTGCGGATGGAGGAGGATTAATGACCCTAGGGAATACTTTAGCATGGAGGTACAGCTTAGCAACAAAGAAATATCTTTGATAGGAACAATGACAGACCAGACATTATTTACCAACAATGAGGGATTTGTTTTAAGCTCAATTGGAGTTCCTTCAACTTTCTATCAGAAGGATAAATATGACGGACTGAAGAGTGTTAGATTTGAAGAAATACCCACAATAAGTTTATCTGTTGCGCATAAACTTTTAAGAGGAACCAAACAGGACATTTCTGATCTGGTAGCTATATTCACTTCTAATAGAGTAAAGGATATTATCGGAGAAGAAGGAGACGTTACAATTAATACTATCATGAGAGAGAAGGCAGCTTCAAGCGTGGGTTGGGGAATAGAGTTTTCTAGGAAAATTGGGAAGATCGCATCAAGATTAGCTGAGATTGGAAAAAATCATGGTATTGATCCTGATAGTTTAGAGTGGTTTGAAAAAACAGGAAAGGTTATTGATAATTTTACAGCGAGTTTTAAAGAAGTGAAACGCTAGTAATATGTTAGTACTAATAAAAAGTTAAGATTAGGTTAGTTGGATATGACAAATAAGGTAATTGAGACAAACGTATTTCCAGAAAATGGATCTAGGATCATAAGTTCTACAAACAGAAAAGAGCGATTTGGTATAACCAATGTTTCCGATGCCGTTTCAGTTAGCAGTCGCATAGCTAACCTATTTTGTGAAAAGAAAGTTAGTTTTTCAGCATTGGGAGGATCTGCATTTGGATTAAGCATAATGCTGCCTGACATCTGGTTCAAGGCAAGACCTATAAGCAATATTATAGAACTTCAGATACGTGGGGAAGACGGGGTAAAGGCTTCTGATATCCTTAACGCTGAGGGATGGAAAAAGATAAATCCTATAGAGTATTTTTCGGTCACTTTCCTTGATGGGTCTGGAAAAGAGCATACCTCCCCTACAATAAGAGACCAGTTACTATTTTCGAAGAAGTTTGAAGGAGTTGGAGAATCTTTTATGATGCTTATACAGATCCCTACGGAATTTTATAGGATAAAGAACGGGAAGATATTTGTAGAGCAGATGCGCGAGATGCAGACTCCTGGAAGGACATTTACATATAAGATAATGAGAGGACTTGAACGTGACAGATGGGATACTCTTTATGTATCGCTCTCAAATGATATGTCCAGGCTTTTAGGAAAGGAGGATCTGGAATTGATAATTAATACGGCAGCGGCGGATAGGGGAGTAGCCGCAAGGACAAGTTCTTTAACAGAGTATGTAAAATATGGACTTAGGCATTTTGAAGATAAATATAAATATGGAAAAATGGCAAGGCTCAATGGGGGATTTTTTGAAGATCTTGAGTCCAAGCTTAAACCCATACTTAGGAATGTAGGGCATTAGTTGGTTTTTTGTTCTGAGAACTTGAGGACAGTTAGTAGTTAGGATAACTTTTCCTTATAAGCTTTGAAGCCAAAGCGTTTTACCAGTTCTATCTCTCCGGATTTTGAATTGAAAAACAGTATTGAAGGTAACCTTACTCCGTTGAAAGTTGTAGTTTTGACCATAGTATATAGGGCCATATCGAGAAAAACTATCTTGTCTCTTGGTTTTAATTTGTCTTCGAAAGAATAATCGCCTATTATATCGCCTGCCAGGCATGTTAGACCGCGTAGCCTGTATGTGTTCTTTTTTTCTCCCTCTGCTCCTGCATTTATTATATCTGGGCTGTAGGGCATGGCTAGTACGTCAGGCATGTGTGTTTCGGCTGATGTGTCCAATATTGCGACAGGAAGATCTCCTTTTCCTTCATGGACAATGTCAAGCACTGAGGAGATTAAGACACCGGTATTAAGGACTATGCCTTCGCCCGGTTCCAGATGAACTTCTACTCCGTATTTTTTCTTGAAATAGTTTATTAATCTTACAAGAAGTCCAATATCGTAATCTACGCGGGATATGTGATGCCCTCCCCCAAAATTTATCCATTTCATCTGGCTTATGTATTTGCCATAAAGCTTTTCGAAGTGCTTGAGTACGTTGGCAAGGGCACTGGCATTGTTCTCACATAAAACGTGGAAATGCAGACCGTCGATTCCTTTAAGATCTTCTCCTTCCAGTTCTTCAGGTAGTACTCCTAATCCGGCATTTACATATGCGGGATTATATAAATCGTTTCCAATTTCAGAGTATTCAGGGTTTACCCGCAGCCCTACTTCTATTTTTCTTCCGCTTTTTGAGATTTTTTCCCTATACCTTTTCCATTGGTTTAGCGAATTGAATATTATGGTATCTGAAGATTTTATAAGATCTTCGATATCAGAATCAGAGTAAGCTGGACTGAAAGTATGAACTTCCTTCTTGAAGTGTTCTTTTCCCAGCCTTGCTTCTAAGGGGCCGCTAGCACATACCCCATCCAGGTATTCTGCCATTATAGGGAAGACCCTGTACATGGCAAATGCCTTGAGTGCTATGAGTATCTTCGCGCCTGTGGCTTTTTTTATTGAAGAAAGGAGTTCAAGATTTCTTCTGAGCGGAACTTCACTTACAAGAAATGCTGGTGTCTCTTTTACCTTTTCGATCATTGAGTCGGGAAAATCTGATTTTGCCGCTTTTCTGGCCGATTCCCTTGAGATATCATTTAAGTAATGCTTCCGGTTTAATGATTCCATGGATTCTACTATTTTCTTATTTTATATATTTATAACTTTGGATATCTTGTTCCGTGTGTATTGTTCCGTGTGCTTCTCGGCTTGTCTTTATCTATGAAGGTAGGAGATCATATTTGTTGGGATTTTGTTTCTTGGATGGATTCGGATATTTGCTGTCGATATTGGCTTATATAGGATTTTTTATCATTGATTTTAATTCCTCTATTGAAGTTATGTCCAAAGGATCGACATTGCGCAGTTTTGCTAGATGATATGAGATGTAGTCGCCTACATGTAGAAGATATATGAGTTTTGCAAATGATGAAGTGCCATTGGCTTCGATTACTCTCCTGAATCTCATGTTTGTGACTTTTTCTGTGGCGGTTATTCTTGCGGATATCCTTTTGTCTGTGTTTGATTTGATACATATAGGGTAAAAGAGTTCTTTTTTGTATGTGCTTTTTAGAGCCATTGTGTTGTTATGATTCAGCTCTGGGAAGCTATTCCATAGTGCTAGTATCTTTGAATTTTCATTGAACTGCGTGTTCCACCTGTATGCGATTGAGTCGTTTGGTGAAGTAGAGTATACAATAGGAATATGTTCTCCTTTGAATATCTCTGCTGCTATCTCCTTCTCTTTGGAGCTGTCATTGTCTAGTTTAGTAAGAGCCATTTGCGCCTCCAGAATATCTTCTTCCGGGATTTTACAGAACGTGTTTAACAAAGGCATGAGCATGTATCCCAATGCGGATCTTGGTGATATTCCAGTAGGAATCCTTACCACGTTCCTGCCCTTTGAGAGAAGCTCGCCTCCGGAAGTTATTATCGCAGACTGGGCATTTTTTTCTATTGCCTCTTCATAAGCCGCAATTGTCTCTTCTGTATTTCCCGAATAGCTTATGCATACTACAATGCTATCTTTCCCTACAAATTTGGGAAGGGAGTATCCATTTGATATAAAAACAGGCATGTCACTGTACATTTCTTGAAATAGCCGCCCTGCTATCCCCGAGCCCCCCATGCCGGCAATTACTATATTGCTTGGGTTTTTATCCACCGCGAACGTTTCTTTAGAGGAAATCTGGTCTTTCAGTGAAAGAAGTTCGTATAAAAATTTAACTTTGGTATTTTTTTCCATTTATATTCCCAGAATTCTATTTTCACATATGTTGCCTGTTGTAATATGATTTCATTTGGTATGTTTATCATACTTTATCATACTATTACCATACTATTATAAAAACCTATTTGAAGCGCCTTGAATGTGTTTGCTTATAGACTTTGAAATTCTGAATCGTTAAATCCCAGATAGGAAGAAGGATTAGCCGAATAAGGACAGGATTTGTGCTTAATAGGATCTTTAGCCTTAATTATTAGTGCTAATTCCTACAGGCTATGTAAAACATAGCTGAGAAGGCGTTCTGACAATGCATGCTACCATTTTTATATTTGGGAAGTTAATACCTTATAGATGGGAAAGTTAAGCAAGATAATGGATCCTAATTCTGTTGATAAGATAGTGTTTGGAATAATAGAGGGTATGGAAGAGATACCGAATGGATATAGCATTATCAGGGAATTGAAAAGAAAAGGATATTACAACATAGCAAAGGAATTTGGAGTTTTATATAGCCCTCTTAAAAGTAAGGATGAAAAACTTTTAAAGATTATTTTAAACAAGACTAAAGAGATATTAGAGAAGATGTCAGATTACGATCTTTTTAGGAACATAAACAAATTGGGATGGATAAATGGTTTTCCTGGAGAATTCAGATCGATAATATCAGAAAGAGTGAGTGATAAGCTTGTTTCTGTAATTTTAAAAATGGAGGAATTGCCTTCTGCCAGAAATATATGCAGGGAGTTAAATAAGGAGAGGATATTCTATGCGAAGAGGTCAATTGAGAGAAGAATGTTGTATGACGAAAGGATCAAGAATGCAATATTGAAGAAATTAGATATGGCAATGGAGAATAAATCAGACACTGAACTGTTCGGGATTCTTTCTAGACGCAAATCCTCGGGGATGCCTGTTTTAGTCTGCAAGATCAATTCAAAAATAAATAGCATTATCCTTAATGTGATTGAAGAAATGCAGGAAATGCCTACACCCAAGAGAATTTCAGATGGACTTTATGAAAAAGGCATATCTTACGGGATTAAATCTTTGTATAAAAGAATAAATTCTGAAGAGGAATTGAGAAGTGCTGTTGAGAGCAAAACCTGCAAGATTATTGGCAATATGTCTGATTCTGAGTTTTTTAGAGATGTTGTTCAAAGAAGAAGGGGAAATGTCGGCAGTTATATATACGGGTTGATAGAAAAGAGGATAATATCAGTTATTATGAGGACATTATTGGAAGAAAGAGGCGATAATACAGTAAAGGGGATATACAGGTCGCTTGAAAAGAAGGGAATTCGCTACGGTTTAAACAGCTTATCGGAAAAAATAATAGGCAATAAGGAGCTTTTGAACATCTATTCTAAAAAAAACAACGGTGTGGATAATTTTATATTGAAAAGAATTAAGAACGGCAGAAGCCCGCACAGGAATATTAAGGAGATAGTGGAAGGCACGGTAGGAGAATTTGGAGTATTTAGAGAATCGTTTGGAATGGCTCAGGCTGGATTCTTTTCTGATAGCAGAATAAAGAATGTTCTTGAGGTATCTATTTATGGAAGAATCTTGCCGAAAGCCTTAACCACGATTCCGATCGGACATTTTCCTGATGTTTACTCTCTCACTGTCTCTTCTGTGGTAGATAGCGGAATAAAAGGCGCTGATGCTTTTTTTGACCTTGCAATAATTTCTGGTGTACTGCATCTTACAACTGAGAGATACAGGATATTTGAGGAAGTGAATAGAAGCCTTAAGGAAGGAGGCAGATTGATAGTAACAATTCCTGGAAATTGCAGGTTTTCTGCATCGGCATTAGAGAGCATAAGTAAAGATGGAATGAATATTTCTGAGGAGTGGAGATTGAGCCCTAGAATAACTGTTGAAGCTTTTGAGTATCTGAGATATGATAATAGGTTGGCAGAGATTGCAGAACGGAATTCAAAAATAATCTTATTCGAGAAACAGATGAAGAAAAAGTATGAAGGTAAGGGTAGAGATGTTGATCGCAAGATTAGCATATTAGATATGGAAAATAGACAGGTTAGAAAGAATGCCCCTAGAGTTGATGACCTGAATCTGGCTCCGGAAGGTCTTGCAATGCTTCTTAATTATGTATTCAGAAAACCAATTGAAAGTAAGAAGATTAAATCGGAAGTCCGATTATATGAGAATGGAACAGAATTATGCAGTTTTATACTGCCCAGCATAAGAAATAGTGATATGGCATATAAAAGCAGAGTTAGCTCCGGTGATAGAGGGCTTGCGGAATGGGAGATAAAAGCAATTAGTAGTATACTTAACACAATGGATGGTAAAGTATCGGGAATGAGAGATGGATTTGTTACGCTTGAAAAGGCTAGTACGTTCAGAAATATGTTGAACGGCAAGGCAAGGACAACAGTTAAAGTTTAGCGGTTGGTAGGTTATTCGGATATATTGGATTTTTGCTAAAATAAGATGGATGGTGCCATTTTGAGGGCTTAACACCATATGTCTATAAATAAGGAGGACATATTATATTCTGATATTTGAATTTGGATGATGTTGTTTATGGTTGCGCTTTCAGACACAGCACTTATAGAATATGCGGTAATAGCGCTTGTGATAATCGCTGCTATTTATATCATACTCAAGTTGGGAAAGAAATTTCTGAAATGGATTTTCGGAATACTTATAAACAGCATCCTAGGCTTTGTTGCCATATTTTTACTTAATTACTTTTTTGCATTGGGAATTCCTTTTAGCTTGGCTGTGATAATTAGCACTGCTTTATTCGGACTTCCAGCTGTAGGAACCATAGCCATATTGAAAGTATTAGGAGCGATTACGTTTGCGGCATGAAATATGGGTAGGTAAAATCTCCAATGCAAAAGGTAAATGGAGAATCTGTTACAATTGTGCTGTATTCTAACTGAAATTTAGACGCAACTATATAATTGCTCTTGGCCAATCGTACAAAACGGGTAGGATACTTTTCCTGAAAATATGATTCGGAAAATCAGACTTAAGTTACAAGTTACAATAAAATTTATACTAGCTACGTCAAATGGCTAAGATATTGTCGTCGGAATAAATAAACCCTTTTTAAGGATGGGATAAGATTTAATAATCAAAAAACGAACAATACATATTAGGTAATAATATGATAGGATTCAAACAGATAATAAAGGAGGAAATTAAAGCCGCCGCACAGGAAACATTGAGGTCAGGAAGTGCAATGGCAACGGAGAGGGTATCTGAACACTTGAAGGGAGCTTTTAGAAAAACCGTTGAAGAAGTAAAAAAGGAGGAAAGTACGCCACACAGCATCTGGAAGACTTTTGCAACATCCGTGGGATATGCCATTAAGGAGAGTGTTAAATTTACAGTTTCAGCATTTGTAGCTGCAGGGAGAGATTCATTGTATACATTTGCATTGCGTTCGGCTCTGAGAACTGCACTCAGAGTATAATTCAGGAAAATAGAATCATGAATAATAAAAAATACAAAAGTGAACAACATGGAAAAAATAAAAATAGAACCAAAAATAGAACCAAAAAGTAACAGTTATATTGGAGCGGTAACTAGGGATGCGATTGTGAACGCATCAAGCCCGGCATTCTGGCTCAAGGCGGCTAGTGCTGTAGGCATAAGCGTCTTAGCGGTTGGCACTGCTGATAAAGTAGATGGATTTGTAATAAGCAGCATACGTGATACATTTTCCCAGAATCCTACATTGCCTTTGATGTTTCCTTTTAATATAGCAGCACCGGCTATGCTGGCTTCATTTGGAACCGCAGTTACAGCAAGCGCCGGCGGAATAGTGGTTGGAGTATATAAACTTCTGCGCAATGGAGTAATATACAAAACCTCCAACGTGGATGATTTACGTACATCTAAAAGAGAGTAAGTCAGAGATGGTTTGAAGATTTTGGTTCTTCTCCCTGGCTAGGGAGTTTTTCAACCACAACTTTGCAATATTTTCAATTTAAAGTATTAGATGCCCCTGTACCCATATGTTTAGACGGCTAGGTCTATATCCGCCTTCTTTACTGTCTTCCTTTTAGCGTGTGCGGCTAGATTTACAGCCTTCTTCGCTATTCCGTATGCATACTTGTTTATTATTTCGGCAAGCTCTTCGGCAGCCTGCAGGCTTA
>JAJZKQ010000004.1 GCA_021804095.1 Microcaldota archaeon
TAAACTCCTCAGCGACATCAGCATCATCTTTCATGAACAATAACTTACCACAATCTATTATAGCATTCTGGTAAATCAAGCTTCCAGGTTGGGACTTTTCCAGAACTCCAACAACATCCAAAAAAGCCAAAGGATATAAATATGAAATTTTCCATAATCTAATCATGGCCGACAAGCAGACAGGGACAGAACAGCAAGAATCAAGTCCTGGCAATAAACCAAAAGCTGAAGGTACAAAGAATCCCAAGGCAAAAGAATTCTATACTCAGGGAGGCAAAGCATTCGAAGAAAACAAGTTCGAAGAAGCCATAATGATGTATTCCAGGGCCATAAACGAAGATCCTGACTACGCAAGCGCATACTTCAACAGGGCACTATCGTATGCAATATTAAACAACTATACTGACGCTACAAGAGATGCCGAGCATGTGCTTGACATGGAGCCTGACAGCTACGATGCACCATATGTTATGGGCATAATAGCAGAATATCAGAATGACCTCCAAGGCGCAAAGGAATGGTATGAAAAGTCATTGAGCAAGAATCCAGACTATGAACAGGCAAAGACCAGGCTCGACCAGGTAAACGCAAGATTGGCCTCCCCTCCAGCAGGCGCAGCATCGCCACAACAGCAGGTCCAGATATCTTCCACATCTACAAACAATGGCGCCATATCTTCCGATAAGACGGAGATTCAGGAAGGCCAGATAAAGAAGGTACGTTTCCACAAATCTAAGATAACCTTCAATGATGTAGTCGGAATGGAAGAACAGAAAAAGCTTATCTATGAAAATATAATATTGGCTATAAGAAAGCCAGAACTCCTGAAAGTCTACGGAAAGAAATTAGGCCTGGGCGTAATATTCTACGGCCCGCCTGGAAATGGGAAAACATATCTTGTAAATGCAATAGCCGGAGAGACTAAATCTAATGTCATAATAGCAAGAATAAACGAGATAGTTGACATGTATGCTGGAAATACTGAAAAAAACATGCATGCCATATTCGAGCAGGCAAGAGCAAATACGCCTGTAATAATCTTCTTCGACGAGATAGATGCCTTGGGAATGAAAAGGAGCGGCGGCGGAGGCGGAGGCGAGCAATCAAGCACAATGAGAATGGCTGTAAACCAATTCCTTCAGGAACTTGACGGTGTAGAAAAAAATCCTGAAGGCATATTCGTTATAGGTGCAACAAACCAGCCTTGGGATATAGACTCAGCGTTAAAGAGGAGCAAACGTTTCGGCGAGTCAATATATGTTCCACCACCAGATTTCAAATCAAGAAGGCAGGCATTCATATACAATACCAGGAAGATGCCGATAAAAAACATAAATTTCGGCAGGCTCGCAAGGGCAACAGCCGGATTCTCGCAGGCAGACATTGAAGAAATATGCGACAAGGCAGCTCTGATTCCGGCAGCAGAGGAAGACCGTACCGGGAAGAGAAGAAGCATAGTAATGAAAGACTTCTTAAGAATGATAAAAAAACACGGTAACAGCCTTGACGAATGGTACGCACAGATGAAGAAAGAAGTCATAAGCAAAACAGAGACAAGCATAGTGGATGGAAAGAAGCAGACTGTAGTAAAAGAGGGCAAGCTTACAGCAGAGGAAAAGGCAAGATATAAACCAATGATAAAAGACGTCAAGAGGAATACTAACTCTTTCTTCATACGCACAAAAAAATTTATCAGATGGACTGCACTCAATATAATGTAGTATGGCAGCAGTTCAGGATTATTCACAAAAGATTCATACAAAATAAAAAGAAAGGCGCATACCTAAAAATAAGCAATGTTAAGATATATGCAATATATTAGAACTAACATTTCCGAATATACTACTTCGGACATGCGTCTTTCTCTTCTATAAAACAAAATAAAGAATAAAATCAGAAACGACTACTCATCACTGTCCATGTCTTCGTCCCAATCCTCTTCATCATCCATATCTTCATCGAAGTCTTCGTCATCTTCCTCTTCTTCATCTTCTTCTTTATTCTCTTCTTTTTTTGCCATTCTTTCACCTTCTTGTTTTACCAATTACCTATATAGGATAACTATTTAAATATATCTAAGAATTAAGGCAAACTCAAGGTATAACTGGATTTCAAGCCAGGATGCCCTTCAGGAAAGGTGAGCATGCCTTCAAACAAAGACTATTTTATACTTTATCTGTATATAACTCTAATCACAGTGTACATAATCTACAGCATCAGATGTAAAACTGTATTAATGGGCTTGTAGCGCAACGGCAGCGCGCCCGCTTTGCATGCGGAAGGTTGCGGGTTCAAATCCCGCCAAGTCCACATTTTTTCCAAGCAGGGATTACGGCGGCAAAAAGATGATAAAGTTTCTGGACACCAGTAACATATGTGGGATTATATGGGAATTCTGAATAATATCCAGCTCTATTAATTTTTCGAACAATTTGTTTTTCTGAAATGTGCCAATTAACTCGTAGTGTTTGCTCAGGTTCGTGAATATGCTTGCGCCTACATACCCGCTTGCTCCTGTAACTAAAATCTTCATTTTAAAACTTTGTTTGATTTATATCTATGACAATCGGTGCGTGGTCACTCGGAGGCTCAAGACTTTCTATAGGGATACGTTCTTCTTTGTCTACCCATATTCGATTCACCAGACCCAGAGTATCTTTATCCCCTAAGACTAAATCAAAACGCAGACCTTCGTCACGGTTAAATCCACCTCGCATGTAAGGCCACCACGTGAAAACGCGTTCTTGAGTTTTCGTTCGGAGTATGTCCTGAAGCCGTTTTCCTTGAAGTTTCTTTAGCCAGGCCCTTTCTTCAGGTGTACAATGGATTCGGTCCTTAAGTCCTTTCGGATCCCACACATCACAATCATCCGGAGCAACATTAAAATCACCCACAACAAGAAGAGGAGGAGTTTGCGGGAGGTTTTGCAGCCAGTTCCCAAAAGCCTCCATCCAACGACCTTTAAGCAGGAATTTATCACTAATTCTGCTCTCTCCATTTATCACATAAGCATTAACCAATCGCAGTCCTCCAATACGCGCTGATATTACCCTGGCTTCATTAGACGAAGGATCTTTTGGAAAACCATGCAAAACTTCAGAAAATCCTAGATTGTTTTTCATTTCGGCCATTATGGAAATCTTGTTTTTAGGAAAAGTCATTAAATTGCGTTGTTTCGCTTGACCACGAATCAGGATTGCCACACCATTATAGCTAGTTTGGCCGTAAAGTATTGAATAGTAACCTGCAGTGCTCAATTGGGCTTCAGGAAAATCTTTGTTGGCTACCTTAGTTTCTTGCAGGCACACTACGTCAGGTCTATGGCGTTTGACTAATGCCAAAAGTCGAGGTAGTCGTGCTCGGATAGAATTTATGTTCCAAGAGATAATACGCATAAGTAGTACCTGCAGTAATTATTTATTTAAAGGTTGATTGCTGAATCTCGCGTCTTCGTGCTTATGGATGGGACATGCCAACTCTCACCCATTTTTCTTCCGATTCCCTTACTGATGTATCCAAACAATTTATTTTACAAATTTGAACAGGCCTTATAAAGAAGCCGAATACTGAAGGCTTGATTTTGGCTCAAAACCCCCCATCCAGCAATAACTATAAACCTTTACTTGTTAATGTAGACGGTTGTATGGCTAAGACAAATGCGAATGTTCAGAAGAAAGGGAAGGGATCGCGCAGTCGGATTATATTGGCACTGTTTGCACTGATCATCATCGCAGGCGCATACCTGTTCTTCACGTATGGTTCGCTGCCTTACGCAGTTATTACAGCAAAAAACCTCAATTCAAGCACACTTATCCAAATAATGGCACAGAAAATCAATTCCACAGCCATTGTAAACCTTTCATATTCGGGATCTATAATGATAAATAATACCGATCCGCAGCTTAGCTTCTTTTACAACAAGAATGGCAGTCAGTCGTGGTCCAGCCTTGAATTGACTGGAATACCAAATGTCGGGGATATCCAAGCAAAGACGCATCTGAACCAGACTTATGGATCGGGGTACGGCTGTGTGATATACAACTTCACAAGCCAGAACTCCATTGCCACTCCTTGCGGGAATATGGCTTATCCATACTCAATTTACACAAATGTCCTCGGTTACCTATTTAATCTGACAAGCATTGGCAATGTAAGCACGGAATCCTACGGGTTGGCGGCTGTTGGCGGTCAGCCTTGTTATTCGGTATCCGGATCCGGAACCGTTATGGTTAACGAGGACCTATTTAACAAGACTGGATACGCTCCGGCAAAATTTACTTTCGATACATGCCTTTCAGCCAAATACAATGTGCCGCTCAATGTAGAGGTGCATGCCATGCTGAATAATGGGGCTTCCATCAGCTTTAACGTAAAGAATTATGGCATGGTATGGTATAGCACCTGAAAAGTGCAGGCATCTCTAACCCCGCCACTTTAAACCTTAAAAGGTAGGAGGTCACGACTTCTTCTGCCTGTTCGCAACGGCGAGGCCTCCGATGCGTTTATTGCCAATTCCATTAAACTTCATAGAAGAAGTTTAACCAGGAAACCATATCCAATACTAAAACAAAGACAGGAATGAATACAAAGGCAATGCAGATGCAAAAATACCGGCAGTCTTTCCATTCCGAATAATCTCTCTAGCATTATTAAACATTGTTTACCAATAGATTCTGAGATATTCTAATGGAAGGGCTAAAGATAAGAAAAATATCAAAGACCTACGACGGCAAAAAGTATGTCCTAAAAAATGTAAGCATGGACTTCATGCAGAAAGGGATACTTGCAATAATAGGCAGGAACGGCGCGGGAAAGACCACGCTGATCCGCATATTGGCAACAGAGCTCATGCCAACTAAAGGATCTGCATATGTTGAAGGAATAGACATAGTAAAGGAGCCCACGCGTGCAAGGGAACTGATGGCCATAGTTCCTCAGGAGGCACGAACTATACCCTGGATGAATCCAAAGCAGCAGATACTCTCCTATCTACTATATCGAGGATTTTCATATAAAGAAGCATCATCACTTGCATTATCCTCTATAAAAAAATTAAATCTGGAGCAGTATGCCAATAAACTAAGCAGAACTCTCTCCGGAGGAACAAAAAGGAAGGTAATGGTGGCAACTGTTCTAGCTTCAGAAGCAAGAATCATATTTCTTGATGAACCTACAACAGGCCTAGATCCTATCTCAAGAAGAGAGCTCTGGGTTCTTCTGGAAAAGTTAAAAAAAGATTACCTTATTGTATTAACAACGCATTATCTTGAAGAAGCAGAATATCTGGCAGACAAAATAGCAATAATAGATAACGGCAGGTTGATAATCTCAGGCAGCATAGGTGAACTAAGAAAGAAAGCAGGTCATGAATACAGTATAAGGATAGAAGGCGACAAGGAATTGAAGATGCCAAAAGTAGCCAACATCTCAAAAATAGAAAAAGGTTACCAGATACTCACAAGCCAGAAAGAGGCATTTGCCATATCCGAAAAGTTAATGGCACAGAAAATAAAATTTTCAACAAATCCAGTCTCCCTTGAAGATCTATTCTACTATTTTGCAAAACGCTCAATAAATGACGAAGAGGAAAGTGACGAGGGGGAATGGTGATGAAACACAGAAGCATTATAAGCCAGGTGCTGGCTTCAATTCTCATAAATGCAATATACGCCATGCAGAACTATCCTATAATGTTCATCAATACCCTGCTTGCTCCAATCTCAATACTTGTGGTTATAACCTTCGTAAGCCATGGTGCCCTTGTAGGGATGGGCATAGAAGGAGCCCTGATAATGACTGCAGTAATGTCAGGCGTAAGTATGCAGGGCGACATATCGCATCTTAAGAATGACCTGAAGCTTCAGGATATGGTAGTTACCTCTCCCACAGGACCAATGGCATATGTCGCAGGAATGGGTATATCAGAAGTAGTATTCTCTATACCTGTGCTAATACTGCTCATAATCCTGGCTTCCATATATCTACATCCCACGCTTCTCCAATCCCTTACAATAATTGCCATAATGGCGGTTATGTTCGTCTTCTCAGTCTCACTGGGCTTCTTCCTTTCCACACTTACAACCGATATAATACAGAGCTGGGGCTTCTCCGGCATAGTCACAGTATTATTAAGCACAATACCTCCGGTATACTATCCATTAAGCTACATACCCCTGCCTTTCAGATACATAGCCTATATCTCTCCTACAACATACGCTGCGCAGATAGCACAGGCAGCAATGGGCTATGTCAATATAAATATGACCAGCCTTGCAATAGACTGGAGTGTAATAATTGCAGTATGCATTGCACTCTTTATAATAGGATACAAAAAAGCCAGGTGGAGAGAACCATAAATCCAATGCTTTTCTCTTCAAATCCTATATAAAACAGAAACGCTAATGCAGCTCCAGCCTGCGCTTGTAGTGTTCTTTAAACATGCATCTGTTCATTACGAAAAGAAGGCCGTTATCCTCTGCTATTTTTCTTGCATCTTCGCTGACTATTCCCTCCTGTAGCCAGAGAGCCTTCGCATGTACTGAAACTGCCTCCCTCGCTATCTCAGCAGCTTCAGCAGAAGGCCTGAAAACATCTACAACATCTATCTCTTCCTTCACATCAGTAAGCTTCGCATACGCCTTCTCTCCAAGAATCTCATTAGCAAAAGGGTTTATCGGTATTATTCTGTATCCTACTTTCTGCAGATACATGGGTATATTATGGCTATCCTTTCCTTCTTCCCTGGAACAGCCTACTACTGCTATTGTCTTAGACTCGCGGAGTATTTTCCATATTATCGAATCTTCTTCACTTCCATCCATGCTTAATAAATGACTGAAAAAGTTTATATTCACGCTCAAGGAAGAAGGATAAATGAATAAACCAGATAAGGATAAAAAAGATATAATCAAATTAAATCCAGGTAATATAATGGAGAAAATAGAATTCGAGTTTGCAAAGGATGGACCTATACTGGTAAAGAAAGACGCCAAGGTAGAGTATGCACTATGCAGATGCGGTCATTCAACAAAGAAGCCATTCTGCAGCGGAGCCCACATGAGTTCAGGATTCAAAGCCGATTCCTCCACCCTTGAACTAAAAGGTTAATTATTCCTTATAAAAAGCATGGCTTTTATTGCCATGCCTTTAATTTTTTTTATTCTATTCTGCGACCTTACAAAATCCTGCACACAAGCCCATAATGATGTGGGCCGGCGTATATCTCCCGCTCTGTCCTGAAACCTTTTCTTTCAAGAAAATCTTTCGCTTCGTTTTTGCTTATTATTATGCTGTCAGGAGGCCCTCTTCTCGGTTTCCCATCTGATTTCTCCCAGTCAACATCGACAAAAACAGCATCCTTTCTCCCTATTCTCTTTATCTCTTCAAAGAACAAATCCTTATCTTCTATATCATGAAGGACATTTGCGAAGAAGACAAGATCTACGGAGTCATCCGGAATGCCTGTATCCGATACATCAGAGTTAACTGCCTTTATGATTTTTCTCAAGCGCCTATCCGCTCCGATTCTGCCTTTAAGGTATTCAATGGCCTTTTTTTCCATATCTACCGCATATACCACTCCATCTTCTCCAGTAAGCCTTGCCATCTCAAGAGTAAAGAAACCCGGGCCACATCCCAGGTCAGCTATCTTCATGCCTTTAGAGATCCCAATGCTCTTCAATATCTCTTCAGGATTCTGCCATTCCTTACGTGACTCCGAAGCCAGATTTGAGAGCCACTCATCAATGTTCTGCCTTGATTCATTTTTCCTATTTTCATGCATTCAAATCACTATCCAAAATTTTTATAACATAGCTGTTTTTATCATTATCGAAGGTAATCTAGATAGTTATTTATAGATACCAATTTTATTAAAGTCAGGTAAATCCGATGAAAGCCGTAGTATTCACGATAGATGCCATATTCGCAATGATAATTGCAGGAGTGGCAATTACTATGCTTATATATTTTTCATATACCCCTCAAACACCTTTCCTAGCTTCGTATTCCGATACGCACTCAATACTTAATATTCTATCTTCAACGACAGTGGCTCAAATAGCAGTTACTAATAACAATACTGCAAGCCAGATGGTTAATCAATATAATTCAAAAAGCAATTCTTGGCAAGAATACGCAGACAATTCAGAAAGAAGCAGTTACTCCGGATCGGGTCCCCAATCACAATCGATATCCTTCATATACAATCTGCCTTCACAGCAAAACGCGCAGCCTGTAGCTGGTCATGGAAACATTTATCTCGCTTCCGGAAACTACCTGATAGCACTAAATGCAAGCTCAGGGGTAACATCATGGAAAACGGAAATGCCTACCCAAGCGGAGAGTCTAGCGCTTTACAACAACATGCTAATATACTGGAACGCCTCTTCATGGATAGTTGCACGATCCGCAGTAACAGGAACAACGCTATGGCAAACGCATTCAGATTCCAACTTCATATCCCAAATACTTATCAATGGGAAGTATGGGGTTGTCGGAACATCTTCAAACTCTATAAATTTCTACAACCTGGATAACGGCAGCCTTGCGAATCCATACGCCGCTTCAGAAAGCCAGAACTCAATATCCCTGGCAGTTATCTACGGCTCAATAGCATCAAGGACTTCATACAACGGAATCCAGATCTCAGGGATTTCAGTAGAGGGGAAGTCAGCAGGATTGCCAATACTTATAGAGCCATCGCCTATCCATCTTCCTGCGACTACAAACATCACTGTCTCACAAGGCTTAATAGCATTCGGCAGCAATAATCAAGAGTGCGCAACATACTCGAATACCATGGAAGCATTCTGTTTTTCTACGGGACTCGGCAGCGTCTCTTCAGTATCCTCATCAGGAAGCATGTTCATATACCAGACGTCAAACTCAATAATAGGCGTATCAACTTCAGGTTCACTTATATGGCAGGTTCCTTTTGATCTAAAGTCTTCTCCGAATTTAGCCCCAGTTGTCTCTTCAGGTGTTGTCTATTCGGGATGGTCTAATGGTGAGATAATAGCACAGCGAATATCTACAGGAAGTCCAATATGGATGACACAATCCATATATGGCCCTATAACCGAGATGATACTTGCTTATGGAAGGCTCTATGCAATTTCTGGGGAAAAGCTTATAGCATATGGAAGCTGCCAGGGAGACAGCCAATCCTCGATACTTCTCAACGCAGCGAATCTATATGCAAATGGGGATGGCTCATGTGCGGCATATCTCTTAAACAGCGTATACCAGCTATCAAACTATACCTTAACCTTAAACAATACCCTGCAGGGAGCTGAACGGATTCCTTACTTTAACGGCACAAACAGCTACATGATAGGTAACATAACCTCCCTTCCTACGGAGCCCCAGCTTACCATAACTGCATGGGTAGATCCATCCGGATACCAGCCATCAGGTTGCGGTTCAGAGTGCGGAATAGTCGCATTTGGAAACAGGGAATGTCCTGGCCTCGGAAGAATGTTAGGCCTAAATGACCCAAATCCAAGCCCTACTGCAAGCAATGACATGATGTATGTAAGCATGAGTGCATGGTGCCAGAATTATGCACCTGAACCAGGACCGACAGTCAATGACAACCAATGGAATTTCATAGCAATGGTAATGAATGGAGCTTCTATCACCCTGTATGCAAACAGCAACAGCATATCCGGAAATATTATAACAATGCCAGGAAGCATCAATTCTGAAAACCTCTCCATAGGAATGGAGGGATACCCCGGATCCTTATTTCCCTCAAACACATTCAACGGAAGCATAGCGAATGTGCAGATATACAATACACCATTCCAGCCAAACCAAATCTCCGAATTATATGAGGAAGGGCTTAACGGAGGACCCGTATCAGGCCTTGGGATTGTATCATGGTATCCTCTTGATGGAAATACAAACGATTACGGGCCTTACAATAACACTCTATATCCTGTGAATATAATATACCAAGATTCTGGTTATAGGCCTTCAAGCTATCTCAATTCTTTCTCAACTTCCAAATCATCAGTGGTCGTTCCGGTTTCTTCGTATGTCGCAGATTTCAACGGCACAACCAGTTATATCTCCACAAATGCCTTGGGCCTGCCTCTGGGCAGCTCTGGAAGATCTGTTTTCGCATGGGT
The DNA here is from genome assembly GCA_021804095.1 of Microcaldota archaeon. Taxonomy (GTDB): domain Archaea; phylum Micrarchaeota; class Micrarchaeia; order Micrarchaeales; family CABMGC01; genus JAJZIZ01. Next base: position 10,134 of record JAJZKQ010000004.1, read on the forward strand.
ATATTTCAGAGGTCCGAGCGGATCATGCACTACAACATCACCAAAATACTCCATATATGGATTTGGAACTCCAGCAACAACCAACCAGTTCTCAGGGCTTTTGCTATGTGGCAGCCAGCTTTATTTTGCAGGATGGAACAATGATGCAAAAAGCACTTTTTCGTTAACTCCAGACACATGGAATTTTGTAGGATATGCTTATACAAAAGGCTCATCATCTGTAACTCTATATCTGAACGGATCTTTCCAGATACTTCCTCTTTCCTCCTCTCTCAATACTCAGCCTTATGTATCTGACATCGGCGGCATAATCAGTCCAGGATTCCAGGGATATTATTTCAACGGAAGCATAGCGAATGTCCAGGTATACAATCTTACCGTGTCTTCCCCATCTGCAGCTGATCTCTATTCCGAGGGTGTCTCCGGACTTCCTCTAAACGGATACAACCTAGTGGGATGGTGGCCTCTCAATGGACATTCGACAGGATATGCCATCGCGCCCCAAGCTGTTTCAAACGATATTAATTATTCTTATGTTCCAAATCTATACAATGTGGGAATAGTATCATGGAGATAAAAAATTTTCTCAAGACAAAGAAGGCACAGATGATGTCAACCGCTGTGCTCCTGATGTTCATGCTTATGCTTGCAGAGCTCTTCGCATTCCTGATAATGAGTTCAAACTACAGCCAACTTTCCACTTCAAGGATTATATCTACGGGATCCGAGTCAATAGGCTCCTCATTAGCATCAAGCTCAGGCCAGTTTGCAAAATCAAGCCTCAAAGCCGCAATACTAACCCTGTCCGAATATGAATATAATCCCTCTTTGAGAAAGGGAAATTTCATAACTAACTTCTCATATGATGTATCCAATCTAATGATATCGGGGACGATCCCAAATGCCACCTCTTATGCGCAGAACTCAATATCACAAGATATGGAAGGGCTAACCCTCTCTTCATATAACCAGAGCGTATTTAAGACATTTGATCTGGGAGAGAGTGTCAAATTAAATGAGAGCAGGCCACACATCTACCAGTCAAGCCCATATTCAATATCTGTAAGTTATATAGAAAATGTAAAACTAAATACCTCAACAGGCGAATATTCCTTCGGGATTCCCGTAAATGCAACTCTAAACCTCACAGGCCTGCCTGATCCTTACTATGCAGAGTCAGGCATCTGGAAGGATGTTAAATTTGGGAACATATTCAATCAGGTTCAAAGGATAGGCGGCATTCAGGCAGACCTTGCAAACCAATACTCCTTCTCATATGGCACAGTATACTATCTGGGTTCTGGATCTTCATGCCCTGCAAACATGAATCCTCTTCTCGCAAATTCAACTATACTTGTAACTGAGAATGCAATGCCCATAATCACTTCAAGCTGTGAAAACAATTTCGGAGGCCTTATAACCGAGTCAAACACCATACCAACAAATTCCAAAATAATGGTACCTTACCTGGGTTATACTCCTGGCATACTTCTCTCAAAACTCTTCCAAACCGGGCAGGGAGTGCTTATTTATGGGCCTAGCTACTCCGCATATAACATACAGAATCTCCAAAAATCAGTTGCAGGCGGATATTATTTTGCATCTCCTGCTACAGCCTCATATATCGACAGGGCAAATGGAAATCCCGGAACAAGCTCCACGCAAGGCATATTCACATTCTCAGGATATAACAGGCAGTCAGTTCTATTCAATGGAGTTTCAAGTTATTTAATTGCAGGAAATCCGGCCTCTAACTCGCTTCTAAGCCCCTTTGCAAATAATCAGATAACACTTTCTGCTTGGGTATTCCCAGAAGAAGGCCCCTACCAGCAACAGACAGTACTCGATTTTGGCACTACAGGCAACTCATACTGCCATGCAGCAAGGCTGGTAGTTCTAGACGGAAATCAATGGTATGGCACAGTCCAAAACCTCAACAACGGCCAATCATCCTTTACGGCAAGCGGGCTAATTCCATTCTCATGGAATTATATAACAATGACATTCTCCGATTCCGGAAGCCTAAATCTGTATCTAAACGGCCAGCTTGAAGGGAGTGCACCGGCAACTGTCCCACTCAATAATCCAAACCAGGTAAACAATCTGGTGATCGGTTCAAATCTAGGCACAGCCACATCAGGCACGTCAATATGCGGAGGAAGCCCAAAACCATTCAACGGAAGCATAGCGAATGTGCAGGTATACAACTCTACGCTTACCTCATCACAGATATACTCAATTTACCAGCAGGGTTATTCTGGAAGGCCGATTTCAGGCAACAGCCTTGTTGCTTGGTATCCTCTAAATGGGAACGCTAACGACTACAGCGGCAACGGCAATAATGCAAATACAGTCAACACCATCTTTACAGATGCACCTTCAGGCGTTCCTTCCAGATACGCATCAACATTCAATGGCACTTCATACATAGATTCCAACATCACTTCCTATTTTGGCACAAACAATGCATTCACCGCAGCAGTCTGGGCGTACATCACTCCAAAAACAACAGGCCCGGTATTCGGAATAACCGGAGCACAATACTTCGGAGTATCATATCCTACCTACAACAGCATGCCCCTGCTCTTTCCTGTAGGGCTTACACTATATAACTTTATAACTGGTAATGGGCCTACAAATCCTCCATGCTATGGTGGGTGGTGCCAAGCAAGTTATACTCTTCCCGCTTCTGGATGGTATTCACTAGCAGTCACATACGTCCCATCCGGTTCAGGCGGAACAGAGACATTATATATAGACGGAAAAGCGACAAACCAGCTAATTCTGTCCGAGTATAATCCCGCGAACTCGGTAATAGGTCCAACCGACTTTTTCACTACCGATGTACAGACAATATTACCTGGTTATTCTCCATATCATAATCTCACCGGAAGCATAGCGAATGTCCAGGCATACAATACCTCGCTCTCTCCAAGCCAGATAATGAAGATATATACTGAAGGTATATCTGGAGCGCCAGTCCAAGACAAGAATCTTGTGACGTGGCTTCCGCTTGGTGGGAATGCTAATGACTATAGTGGAAACACACATCCTGGAATACCTACAGGAGGAGTTCCACAGAAGACCTCTCTTGGCCAGAATGACTACGTCTTCGGACCTAATCATGGCATAGAGTATCCTCTTCCAGGAATAGGCGATTGTGTAAATATCTCCTCCTGCTCCAATGCCTCCTCACATAACATATACGCAAGCAGCTTTCCAATACTTCCCATGGGTTCCCTGCAGGCTGCCTCATTCTCAGGAACTACAGATTTATACGAGAACATTTCCTCGTACTTATATACTGACAATTCATTTTCAATTTCGATGTGGGCATATATAAAACCTGATACAAACGGCCCCTTGTTCGGTGTCACTGACTCATATCCTCTTGAAATCGGTCCTGGGAACGGATATAACGGAATTCCATGGGATGATCCAATTCTCAGCACTGCAGATACGAATGTATATGCATCGGTATCCGGAGTGGATCAAAACAATCCTATAGTAGCGGATATTGGGCAATCAGGATGGCAGTATATAACTCTCACATACAACTCATTAAACGGCGGACAGACATATCTATACATAAACGGACAGCCTACTACAACAACTCCTGCGACAGGCGAATATACCGGAGCAACACCTCCGTCTTCAGGCTCCAGTGCCCTCCCCGCATCACTACCTGTCTACTGGACTACAAACATATCAGTCTATTCAGGAGTGCCTCTGCCACAAGGAGTAAATGGCTTACTTCAAGGAGAAATATCCAATGTGCAGTTATACAATACTTCATTGTCACAGAATCAGATAACCTCAATGTATAAGGGCGGAATTTACAGTGTGCCTATAAGCTACTCAAACCTAATTGGCTGGTGGCCCCTTCAAGGGAACGCAAACGATTACAGCGGCAACGGATACACAACAATAACAGACCAGAATGTAACATTTCCATACATCTCGCAGAATACCTCTGTCACTGCGAGCATATGGCAGGCGCTAGGTTTTGAAGTCCCCCCTAAATAATATGATCCGATCTAATCTAATCTTAAAAGGGGGAATGTCACTAAGACCAAATAAAAATCATCCAAGAAGATAAAAGGCAAAACAGGAAAAAATGACCGCGCAGAGATATCCGCGCAGATTCAATTCCCGATAGGTTTTTGTAAACCAACTACTAAAAATAAAGAGTGCAGAAAATGGATAATCAAAGATTGCCATCCTGGATGACTATAAAACCTTCAAGCTCCTCCAAATACTCAGAGATAAAATCCGAGATACTTTCAAGAGGATTGCATACTGTATGTGCAGAAGCACACTGCCCAAACATAACAGAATGCTGGAGTGGCGGCACTGCAACTTTCATGGTCTTAGGAGACCTCTGCACAAGAGGATGCAGGTTCTGTTCTGTGCAAAAAAGTGCAAAGGGAAGAATTCCAAATCCCAAGGAGCCTGAAAACCTCTCTGAAGTTGTAAGGAAATGGGGGCTTAAATATGTGGTAATCACCTCCGTATGCAGGGATGACTTAGAAGACCAGGGGTCAGAGCATTTTGCAAGATGCGTAGAGGAGATAAGGAAGCGATCTCCAGACACAACTATCGAGCTCCTAATACCTGATTTTAGAAATGAAGACTCATGCATAGAACGCATAATCAAATCAAAGCCAGATGTGATAGGGCATAATCTTGAAACTGTAGAAAGCATAACCCCAAAGATAAGAGATAAGCGCGCAACATACTACCAATCCCTTGAAATTCTCTCAAAAATAAAGAAAGCTGAAAAGGGCATATATACAAAATCTGCAATTATGCTCGGATTAGGGGAAAGAGAGGCAGAGATCGAAAGAGCAATGGATGATCTTCGCCATGCCGGCGTGGATTTTCTTGCAATGGGGCAGTATCTAAGACCAAGCAACCTTCATGCAGAGGTAAAAGAATTCATAGCCCCTGAGAAGTTTTCAGATCTAAAGGAAAGGGCAATCAGAAAGGGATTCATGTATGTTGCGTCAGGTCCTTTTGTAAGAAGCTCCTATCGTGCCGACGAAGTGAATAATCTCATAAAGAGAACTGTTATCTGCTGAAATTCCATTTTCTTGTACCGTATACACCTATCCTCAATTTTTCTGCGGCTTCTATCTCTTCCCTGCTCCACATTCCAAAATCGTATTCTCTCCCTTCTGTAAAACCTTCAAGCAACGCACCATACAGGTCATTAAGTGAGAAATTTCCAAAAGCAGATACCGAAGTAACCCTTTCCTCTACGTTTTTTATCATCTTGTCTGATATCTTCTCCTTGCTCACATTCAAAAGGGAAAACATGCGTTTTATATCAAGGGAATAGAGTATTGTGCCATGCTGTAGGAGTACGCCTTTTCTTCTTGTCTGCGCATTCCCAGATATCTTTTTCCCATTTGCAACTATATCATTGACTGGCATGAATTCTGTCTTTATACCGAGAAGAGCAAGCCCTGAGATTATGGACCTGCAGATGTCCTTATAGCTCTCCCCGATTCCCGAAGGAAATTCAGCCTCAGGAGCCACAAGGCTATACGTTATCTCTCCACCATTATCATGGTAGACAGCACCTCCTCCGGTTATCCTTCTCACATAATCCACCCCGGTTTCCCTGCATCTTTCGACATTGACTTCTTCTTCCATAGACTGGAACCTTCCTATTGAGACAGCACTCGGAGACCATCTATAAAACCTTATTGTAGGAGGCGAGAGCTTCTCAGAGACCCTTTCGAGCAATACTTCATCTATGGCCATATTGAAATACGCATCATGGGTTTCCAAACCTACAATTCGCCATCTCATGAATTCACCGCCATCTTAACTGCCTTTGCTATTGATGCAGGATCTATTCCTACCATCTCGATTTTTTCTTTAGAAACCACTTCGGCTATGTTAGAAGCAATATCTTTCTCATCAGCGTCTATCTTGAAGCCTTCAACAGATCTCTCAATCAGGCCCAGTTTTTCCTCAGGCAGCAAGAAAAAATCACCTATTATCTCCAACGATTCTATGGTTCCGTTCTTATGTACCAAACGTATCTCTATGAGTTTTCCCCCCGGCACCTTGTACTTTGAATGACATTCCATGAAAGAGATATGCTGCAAATCGTATTTATATTTTGGGCAGGAAATACTTATTGTGTTTACATGATGCCAAATATGGATCCCAGATCGCTAAAGCGAATGATGGACAGTATGGGGATGAAGACAATGGAGATACCCGCACTCAGGGTCATAATAGAAGGAAAGAACAAAAGCTTCATAATCGATGAGCCGAATGTTACTATGATAGAGATGCAGGGCAATAAAAGTTTTCAGATAACCGGAAGGATATCTGAAGCTGAACGTGATCTGCCTCCTCCGGAGATAACCGAAGATGACATATCTATGGTAAAGGAGAAAACAGGAGCTACAGAAGAAGCGGCGAAGAAAGCCTTGGAAGAAACCAATGGAAACATAGCAGAGGCTATAATGAAGCTGAACGGAAATCCATCTTAAAGAGGTGAAGGCAGGGAACTCTTCCTATCTTCCTAATATCTGAAGCCTCTGCCATCTTCCTTTCTATGAATATTCCTACAGATGCCTCCCCAACTATATTGGCAGTATAAAAATCAATCTCGCCGACTAATGCACCGGCGTCCTCAGGCTTCATAAGATCTCCAATATAAAAACCAGCGTAGCTCTCAAGATCCAACTCACTCTTTCCTTCACTGTGCTTGCTCCCTATGAGTTCTCCATCACACATTGCTATTATGCTGCCTTCCGGAGTATCATGTATCTTTACATATATCCTGCCAGCAAGTTCAGCCTTGCCATCTTCCTTACTATTGTCTGCCTGAAGGCCAGCCATCTAATCTACCTGTATCTATAAAACATGTATGCTGTCGAGATGTAGAAGATTCCGTATCCTATAAGCCAGAGACCACCATACAGGTTATTTATCATCACTGCAACAATTCCCAAGAGAAAGAGTATGCCTGAAAAGGCGGTTTCTACAATTGAGTTCTTAAGCGCAAATATTATGTTCTTTTCAGATTTAAGGAAAGATATTCCTGTCCACGAATTCTTCACTGTCTTGCTGAATACCGCAAAAAGAGCAGCCTTGGCCCTTATAAACGCAAGCGCAAAATTAAGAAGCAGCATCATAAACCCTTTCTTCAGTGATCCGAAATAAAGTTTTGTTACTATAACTGGTGCCATAAGGGATAACACGAAAGCAAGAACCCCAAGCGTCTCGAATATCATCTCAGGGCTGCCCAGAAGGAAGCCGCCAGGTATGATCATGTTTGGTACTACAGTAAGGCCCGAGAAGACTATTGCAACAGAAACAATAGTGAAAATTATCAATACTACCGATATGTAATTCAGTCCGAAGCCGTGTGTGACATAATCAACAAGGAGCCATTTTGATTTAGGCTTCTTGTTACTCTTTCCAAGCAACTTCCCTACAAAATATCCTAGAAACTGTGTATCTCCATAGTTGTATCTCCACTGCTGCTTTGCAAGATGGCTGAATTTAGTTATAGGCGCTCCAAGAGCATAATGCCTTGGTATGTAAATGCTCTCGTATCCATTTGCATCCGACTCAAAGCTGAAGAAAGTATCTTCAGTGACATATTCCGGAAAGCCTCCTATCTTCTTCAGGTATGATGTCCTTATAATGCCACATGACCCTGCGAATATTCCTGTATTATTCAGGGCTCTAGAAGGCTGTATGAACTTGAAGAAAAACCCATGGAATATGTCTACCGTGTCAGAAAAGAAGGTCCCCTTCTGGAATCTCTTTTCTGTCTGTGCATAAGATAATTTTTTGTTGTTGAAATATGGGAGCAGGTCCAGAATGAATCTGGTATCGACAAGATACTCGTCGTAATCAAAGATGGCAAGGAATTCCTCCTTAGCATTCATTGCAAAATTGTTAAGCGCGCCTGCCTTGAAATTCCTTCTGTCATCCCTATGTATGTATCTCACATTGTGCTTTCTCGAGAACCTCTCAAGTTCTTTCCTTATTGCAGGATCTGTAGAATCATCCAGAAGGTAGAAGTTGACCCTGTCCTTGGGATAGTCAACCTCCATCAACCTGAGAAAGTTCCTCTCGGTCATTGCTGTGTCTTCATTGTATACTGGCACCGCTACCGCTACAAGAGGAAATCCTTTCATAGGCTTAAGTTTTTTCTGTATCTTCTCAAGATGCTTGTCATAAAGATATGATCTGTAGTAACTGTACGATGTGAATGTGTTGAAGAACCCTGATACCGCGGAAAGTATAAGGAAGGCTAAGGCAACAACTCTGCCGAGAATAGTATTTGTTGCTACTATCAAGTATACCGAAAATCCTATCCCAAGTATTGTAAGAACCGAAAACAGAAAGATCGAAATTCCTCTCATTGCAAGATTCTTATCCATTTTAAACATCATTCTACTTTGTAATACATTATAAATGAAAGACGAATAAGAATATAACCTTACATATTTAAATAAACAAGCATGTGCCGGGATGGCAGAATCCGGTATCGCGCCAGAACAAATAGGCGAAACTCGAGATCTGGTGGCCTTCGGGCTTTTTGGGTTCAAAAACAGCTCCCTCTGGCAGGAGCAATGAAAATCCCAATCCCGGCGCATCTATCTTGTCACAAGATAGCTCTTCACAGCCTCGTAAAGCTCCCTAGCTTTCCTATTTTCCTCAAAATGCTTCCTTATAGGCATTATCTTTTCTTCAAGCTTTCCTGAAACAAACGACTTGATGTCCATCGGGTGTATCTTTCCGTCTATGTAAAGCCTTCTCAATTCATTATAATTCTCTGCAACTATATCTCCTCCGAATTTCTGGGACCTGGCTATGGTTATAGGGCTCTCCCTATTCTCTATTATTATCTTATCTATATAATCAAAGACAGGATTGCCATCACATATCCTCTCAGGGCAGTATGCAGAGTTTATCTTTTTGGCTATATCTTCACTGCTATCATGTATGGTTATGGAATTTTTCGGATCCGATTTAGACATCTTAAATTCCATAAGCTTACTTTCATCATCTGTTTTGAGGTCCGGAGGTGCACCCTTAAGCCCCAGAAGAAGCGGATGGCTTACAACTATCGGTATCTTCCATCCAAATTTCTGCGCAGCTTCCCTTGCAAGTATGTTTGCTTTCCTCTGGTCTATCCCCAGTTGGCATATGTCTATATCCATCTCGAAGATATCCGTAGCCTGCATTATTGGATAAAATATCTGCGCCGATGAAAGCGATTCTCCCTCTTTTCTTCCCATTATGGTTATGGCCCTCCTTACTCTATCAAGCGATGTTATCCTGCCTATCTTAAGGAACCTCTCCCAGTAATCGAAGCTATGCATAAGGTCCTTGTTCCATATTATCTCGACCTTCTCTGTATTCACCCCTGCCGCTTTCCATACCTCAACAAAATACATCCCCGCAGTATGTATATGCTCAAGATCTCCACCAAGCTTGTTGTTTATATAAGCAAAATAATCTGCAAGATAGAGTTTGAAGTTTATTCCTATATCCATGAGCCTCTTAATGTTCTTTGAGCGCATAAGCCCAAAATGTATGCCCGCCAGTCCGGAAGGCTCAAACCCATCATATGCAACCGGATGTTCGTTACTCTCAAACAGCATCTTCAGTTCTTCTTCTGTAACTATCTCAGCGGCAAACTCCTTTATTACAGCTATCTTGCCTTCAGTATCCATTTAACCCATTATACTATTGCCATGCAAGTTTATAACGATTATTCTTCAGCCCGGCCAATTGCAAAGACTCCGCAACCTGGAAAACAGAAAAACCGTACAAGTTCTCCTATCAGATACCAGCCACCTAAAACCTGAAGATACGTGATTTTCCTACAAATCTTTTTATGTTTTAACATCTATCTACTACTCGGCGACTTAATGACGGACAATGCACCAATGCTATCACCTGACGATGAAGAATTGCTGAAATTCATAGAGGCGGCAAAGCCAAAAATCTACATTATAGGTGCCGGAGGCAGCGGCTCAAACACGGTGGCAAGAATCTCCGAAGTGAATATAGACGGGGTTACCCTCGTAGCAGCAAACACCGACGCATCGCATCTTGCAAAGATAAGATCCAACAGAAAGATACTCATAGGCAAAAAAATTACCAGGGGCCTGGGAGCAGGAAGCGATCCTAAGATAGGGGAAGAATCAGCCATAGAGAGCAAGGAGGAGATAAAGAACATAATAAACGATGCACAACTAGTATTCATAACCTGTGGGATGGGCGGAGGAACAGGCACAGGCTCAGCACCAGTAATAGCACACCAGGCAAAGGAATCCGGAGCTCTTACTATAGGCATAGTAACACTCCCATTCACAAGCGAGGGAAGGATAAGAATGAGAAATGCCCTTGAAGGGCTCTCAAAGCTGAAACGGTCAACCGATACCACCATAATAATACCAAACGACAAGCTCCTCTCAGTAGCGCCTGACCTGCCGCTCAATATGGCATTCAGGATAAGCGACGAGGTACTATCAAATGCAACAAAGGGAATCATAGAGATGGTAACTAAACCCGGAATGGTAAACCTAGACTTCGCAGACCTGAGAAGCGTATTAAAGGATTCCGGCTATGCTGTAATAGGCATAGGCGAGGCTAATTCCTCGAATTCAAAAGACAGGGCAATGATAGCAGTTGAGAATACTCTCAAAAGCCCTCTCCTAGATGTCAATCTATCAAGTGCAAAGAAAGCCCTAGTCAATATAGTTGGAGGCGAGGACCTTACTCTCCGCGAAGCCGAAAGGATATTCCAGGAGGTATCAGGAAGAATAAGCCCAGATGCAATGCTAAAATGGGGAGCGCGCATAGATCCCAACCTTCAGAAAAGCGAAGTAAAGATAATGGTAGTGATGGGCGGCGTCGAATTCGCAGAGTATACTGAAACAGGAATAAAGAACAAGATAGATGCAAACAGCGATCTTGACCTTGACATGATATTCGATGACGAAAATTCCTGAATACTATCTTTGGAAAGATGCAGAACTGGTGTATCTAAAGTTATTTATCTTTTAATGCTCAATTCTGGATGATTAATTGGATATAATAAAGAGCCTTAAGAACTTCATAGCCGACTCGAAAAGAGTGCTATCAATAAGCTACAAGCCTGACAGGGCTTCTTTCAACAGAACTTTCAAAATAGTGCTTATTGCAACCCTGATAGTAGGCATACTCGGTTTTATAGTTGTCACTATCATAGGATTTGTTACCTGACCTGTCTTCATCTGCCGTGTTTGGGCCATTCAGAATGGAGGATAGCAAAACCAGACTAGACAAAAAACAATGAGGCCCAAGGCAGAATTAGGCATATGCATGGAAATCGAAATAGACTTCAACAAATCCGCACAGAAAAATGCAGAAGATTACTTTGAGAAGAGCAAAAAATCCAGAAGAAAGGCGGCAGGAGCTGAAAAAGCAGTTTCAGACCTTGAAGCATCTCTTGCAAAGATAGGCTACAACACAACAGAGAAAAAACAATTCCGCGAGATAGAGAAAAAAGAATGGTATGAAAAATTCAACTGGTTCTTCACAAGTGAGAAGGATCTTGCCATAGGAGGCAGAAGCGCAGATCAGAACGAAGAAATATACTCGAAATATCTGGAAAAGAATGACCTATTCTTTCACTCTGACATATTCGGCGCTTCGGTGGTTGTGCTTAAGAACGGAACCTCGGCATCTGCAAAATCAAGGGAGGAAGCTGCGCAGTTCGCCGGATGCTTTTCAAGCGCATGGGAGAACCTGCAGACAACTGTGGATGTATACTCATTGAGAAAGGAACAGGTCTCAAAGTCAAAAAACGAGGGTTCCATAAGCAAGGGCAGCTTCACACTCAGCGGCGAACGAGAATGGTACAAGAACATGCCCCTAGAGATGGGAGCATTCCTAAATGAAGAGATAAACAAGGCAGAGATCGCGCCCATGAAGACCATTTCGGAGACAAAGCCTAAGAAAGCAATCCTGATAAAGGTCGGCAAGACAAAAAAATCAGATGCAGCCAAATATATAAGCAAAGAATTAGGATACCCGAATATAGACTACATAATGCAGCATCTGCCTACCGGCCCATTCTCCATATCCGAATACAAATCATGAATCCGCATATGCCCGCATTCAGGCAGAGGCATGCAGGTCCTAACTTATGGCTTGTATCTTTGAATAGTTTTTATTGCATATTATTTTTTAATGGTTTTTATTAAATACTCTTCATGCAAACGAAATACATTGTTGTTCTGGGTTCAATGATGAGCGGCCTGGGCAAGGGAGTCGTGACCTCATCCCTCCTCAAGATGCTCGATTTCTACGACTATAAAGCACTGCCAATTAAATTCGACGGATATCTAAATTATGATTGCGGGACAATGAATCCATACAGGCACGGAGAGGTCTTCGTGCTTGACGACAAAAGCGAAGTCGACATGGATTTCGGAATATACGAACGCTTCAGCAATCTAAATCTCACCGGAGATCTCTCCATAACAGGAGGAAAACTCTTCGGATCTGTAATATCAAAGGAACGCAGGGGCGAATATCTGGGCGAGGACGTACAGATAATTCCCCATCTCACAAACGAGGCTATCTCCATGATAGAGAATGTCGAGAAAAAGAGAAAGCCCGATGTGATAATAATAGAGGTAGGGGGCACAGTGGGCGATATAGAAAACAGCTATTTCATAGAGGCAGTAAGGCAGCTTGCATTGAAGCACCCGACATTATTCATAAACCTGACCTATGCACCATCACTCGAAGTTGTAGGAGAGCAAAAGACAAAGCCGGCACAAGTTGGGTACAGGCTCCTCCTCCAGGCAGGCATAAGGCCGGATTTCGTGATATGCAGGAGCAGGGATCCCCTGAACGGCAAGGCACGATCAAAGCTGGCAATGTTTGCAAACATAAGCGAAGATAAAGTAATAGACGATTCTGACACAGATACCATCTATGAACTGCCTCTTCATTTCATGCAGCAGAATTTCGATAAGAAATTACTTAAGGCACTCGGTTTTTCCAAGAGGTTGAACCGCAGGAAATACAACTCATGGAAGAGCAGTGTAGGCAGGATAAAGAACCCTAAGAACTCGGTAGACATAGGCATACTTGGCAAGTATACTGACCTGAAAGATTCATACGCGAGCGTAAAAGAGGCATTGGTCCATGCTGGCGCATCACTCGACACAGGAGTAAAGATACACTGGATAGAATCTTCAGATCTAGAGCGGGAGAGTTCAAAGAATCAATTTGAAGGATTGAACGGAATACTTGTTCCCGGAGGCTTCGGAAACCGCGGCACCGAAGGCATGATAAGGGGGATAGAGCAAGCAAGGGAGAATCAAATTCCTTACCTGGGGTTATGCTTGGGAATGCAGCTGATGGCAGTGGAGTATGCCAGAAACGTGGCGAATCTTAATGGGGCAAATTCCACAGAGTTTGACCCTAAGACAAAATACGATATAATCCACCTGCTTCTTTCGCAGAAGGGAATCGAGAGCAAGGGAGGCACAATGAGGCTCGGCCTCTGGAAGTGCAGGCTCTCAAATAATTCAAGATCCAGAACCTTATACGGTTCAAATATCGCAAGCGAGAGGCATAGGCATAGATATGAATTCAACAACAAATACAGGAAAAAGCTTGAAGCCAAGGGACTTCTCGTTGCAGGCACAACGCTGGACGGAAAGCTTGTAGAATTCATAGAATGGAAGGATTCCTTCGGAATAGCAACCCAGTCTCATCCGGAGCTGCGGTCAAGGCTTGAAGTTCCCGCACCTCTATTCAAAGGTTTCATCGAAGCTGCGCTTTCATATAAACGCTCTCAGAGAAAGATCTCCGCATAGCCTATTATCATATTCAGGATTCTCCCTACAAGAGGAACGCCGCCGCCTATCTTTCTAAGAAGTTTCATCTCTTCATCAGCAACAGCGCCTATCTTTACAAGTATTGGTGGATACGCTACCAATATCACGAGTATCCCTGCAGCAAGCATTATCTCCGGATTTCCTACCAAAAAGAGAAGCGCAAGAAAAACTCCCAGTATTATATTGGCAAGAAGTATTCTGAGGTCTTTGCCAAAACTTATCCTTATTCCCTTCTTCTTAAGGTATCGCATGAAAAGTATGTCTGTAGCCAAGCCTCCTACGTAGAGCATAGCGGCAATCAATCCTACCACATGGAATATCGGCACAAGAACCAGAAGCGCAAGGAATTCTACTATTCCCACATAGAGCGAGTATTTGAAGACAACCTTTGTCTCGCGTGTGCTTATAACCAGTTGAGTGGCAAAGCTCCCCAATATCCCTATGAGCATTCCTATCCCCACCAGCTGCATGTAGAATGTAGAACCATTATAATACGAAGAAAATAATGTATTCATGAGCGCATGTGCAAAGACCGTAACATAGAGGACCATAGGCGTAGTAAAGAGCAGACCGAAATATACCGAGTAATAAAAGAACCTGTCTATCTTTCCAGATATGCCTTTGCTGTTTATAGCTTCAGCAAACATAGGTATCAGGACAGTCGCCATGGTTCCTGCAACTACATCTATGAGGGTGCCTATCCTGGATGCCACTCCATAATATCCTACAAAAGAGGGCAAGACAAAAATCCCCAGAAATATGACTGAGAAATTAGTCACTATGGTCCCTATTATGTTTGAGTATGTCAGGGGCATTGAGAATCTAAGCATTTCTCCTATCCTTTTTCTCATGCCTTTTATCTCAAATGATATGCCGTAAGGTTTAGAAGATGCAAATATCTGGAAGAGAGACGCAGCAAAGAGTGCAATTATATATCCTGCGATGGCTCCCTCTATCTTTCCCTGCAGTGTTCCTGCAAGATATACCAGAAGTATGCTGAATACAGCCTGCACAACAGAATAGAGTATCATGCCTATTCCGCTGCTCTTCCCATCATGGAATCCTACAAGGATAAGGTTGAATGAGTTGTAGATGAAACTAAAGGCTATTGTAGCCATTGCTATTATTATTACCGGATAAAGCGCAACAGAATGAAGCACATATTCTGCTATGGGAACACTAAGCGCTATGCCGATTAATGAGAGCGCCACACCCGGGAGTACTATCGCAATAGCAGCATCACCGAGGGCATTTTTTATCTGGTGGGTTTTTTTCTTGGCTATGAGGAAAGGTATTCTTTCATTAAGGTATGTCCCTATGTTGAGGCTTCCGACAGCGCTGGCAAATCCGGCAGTGCTCAATGCAAGCGTATAAATTCCATATCCTTTAGGGAGGAGGAGCCTTGCTACGACCACAAACATGAATACCTGGATAAGCATTGAGACTACTTTTCCAGATACCAGGAAAGATGCCGATTTTGCCGTCTTCCTGGCAAGTTCTGCTGTTGTTTTGTAATTGCCTTCTTCATTAATATCCAGATGTATCACCTTCGCACGTTTGAAGTGAAACTTCAGTTTCACATAATGCAATTATGCGAACGCATCTCAATACTTCCATCAGAATACCTCCCTGACATTAATCAGGAATGCCATATATTTAGATAGCAGCTCCGCCGGTTTTTTTATTATGGGTATTTTCTTGTATATGCCTTCCGCCATATCGAGATCACCGCGTTGCACGAGTCCAAAGAAGACCGCAAGAGCCGGATACGCCACAAGAAGTATCACAACACCAGCAATCATCGATTCGATAGAGCTACTCAAGAGGAGCGAACCTGAGAGAGGAAGCATCAATACTATATTGCATGCAAATACAATTCCTATCCTTTCCGAGTCTATCCTGAAGTCTATAATTCTTCTGGCCATTCTCACAAAAAGTATGCTTTCAACTGCCGGCCCTACAAAGAACAGCCCAATTATGGCGCCTATGGCTCCAAACTTCGGAACAAGCAGCAATACGACAGCAAGCTGAACTATGTTAGAGAAGAGAAGCACCTTCACCAGAGGCATTGTAACTCCTCTCGATATCAGAAGGTTTGAGATATAATACTGGAAGGCCTCTATCATGCTGCCCAATGCTATCAATGTTAGGTATTCTCCAGCCTGAGAGTAACCCGAAGAGAGAAGGAGCTCCACTCCGGGCTTTGCAAGCACAGCCACGAAAGCTATGAAAGGAAGTGTCAGCATAAGCGAGTAAAAGAATATCCTGTTGTACGTGGCATTAATCTCCTCATTCTTTTTAGAGGCCATCGCCTTTGAAAAGAGCGGAAGTAGCGCAGTGCTCATTGTACTGTAAAAGACAGCTATGAAATTAAGCCCTTTCAGAGAAGCTCCGTAATTTCCAAGGACAGCCTTCAAGACAAAGAGACTCATATACAGAGTTGCAAAATTAGCCATGGTTATATTGAAGATATTGGTAAGGCTCATAGGCACAACATATCTAAGTGCATCAAACATTCTCTTCCTGTCAGGCAGGCGCGCCTTGAACTTATTCCCCTTTCCTATCAGCTTTACAAGGAATGCGAATGCAAGCACTGCACCTACCGCATATCCTATCAGCATGCCTCCTATGGCTCCATTGACCCCGTATCCTGCGAGAAGAAGCGCTATAGCGGCTATCATCTGCACCGTATCCACTACCACATTTGAAATAGAGGCCAGCTTTCCCTTTGTAAATCCTACCAGGGCATGCACTGCCGTGCTCTCAGAGGTCGAGAAGAAGATTATGCATGATACAAGCATCAATGTCAAAGGAGAGATATCAAGTTTTGCAAAAAGCACATTAGCCACATAAGGGCTGATGGCTATTCCCAAAAGCGTAAGCCCCGCGCCTACAGGCATTATTATTGAAAACCCGGTCATCAGGGTATCCAGAACCTTCTGGCCATTCTTCTCATTAAGATATTTGGAGACATTCCTTCCGAAATATGTGCCTATTCCAAAATTTCCTGCAAAGTCTACAAGCATCATGAATCCAAATGCGAATGTATAGATTCCATATCCGCTTGGGCCGAGAAGCCTAGCTACAGTTATGAACGTCACTATTGTTATTATAACTCCGACAAACTGCCCCGCATAAAGGGACGATAGCAGCCTAGCCGAAGCCATGCCAAGTGACTCCTCTTCTGCCTTCATTGATTCAGCCAAGTATACGTTCCAACTCAAGATTTATAATGCTTAGAGTAGAATAGGATATGTAATTCGATGCAGTTTGACTTGGAGTCCTTTAAAAAATACAGATTACACCTTATCGTATTCATCATATACCTTGCAATATCGCTTGTGATGTTCTGGAATATCACTACAGGGTTCTCCACAAGGGTTCCAAACGGCGGCGGGGATGTATACCAGAGCATGTGGGGCCTCTGGTGGGTTCCATACTCTATATTTACGCTGCACCAATCTCCTTATTATACAAATTATCTCTTCTATCCGATGGGCGCAAACCTTGTTTCGGAAACCATGAGCCCGCTGGCAGGAATACTTACCGCACCAATACAGGCATTCGCAGGCATCGCATCGACATACAACTTCCTCTTCTTCCTGAGTTTCGCTCTCGGCGGCCTATTCATGTTCATGCTCTCCAGATATCTGGTAAAGAATGACTATGCAGCATTCATAGCTGGGCTCATATTCGCATTCAGCCCTATGCATATAGCACAATCATACTCACACCTGCAGTGGACCACAATGGAATTCATGCCTTTATTTGTGCTATTCTTCCTTATGATGTTGCGCGAAAAGAAAGCTCTGTATTCTATATGCGCTGCCATTTCCTTCGTATTGCTGACATTCGCAGGGGACATAGAACAGGGCATAATGATGGCAGCATTCGCAACTGTCTCAATACTCATATTCCTTGTCATAGAAAAGAAAGATATCCTGAACAAGAGATTCATCACAAACCTCGGAATCTTTGCAGTGGCGGTGCTTCTGATAGGGTCTCCATTCTTCGTGCCGATAGTGATAGGAGCAGGATCCTCTATAAGCTCAGCAAGCCAGTTGTCAAATATCGCCCACAACATGCTTTACAGCGACAATCTTGCCTCATTCTTCCTGCCAAGCTACTACAACGGTATATTTCACAATCTGTCATTGGGATATCTCAACTCGGTATATGGAACCAGCTATCAGGGGGTATCATACAGCCCCGACATAACCGAGAAGGTCTCGTATATAGGATACAGTGTCCTCTTCCTTATTGCATTTGCATTATACCACGAGCACAGGAAGAACCGCCTACGCGATGTCTCCTATTGGATAGCCATAGGCGTAGTCTTCTTCCTTCTCGCAATAGGCCCCAACATACAGATAGGGAGCCTCTCAACAGGCATACCTACCTTATACTCTCTATACAGAATAATCCCGGGCTTCAAGTTTGTTAGGGAACCTGGCAGATTCGATGCGGTTATAACCATAGCACTGGCGGTTCTCGCGGCAATAGGCTTTGACCATCTATCAAAATCAAAATATAACCTGGGAAGCAGTCTGGCACTGGCAGTTGTCTTTACCATACTTATCTTAATAGAGTACAACGGAATGCCGCTGTCAGCATCTTTTGCAAAGTCTCTAACTACCTCAGCAACAATTCCATCACAATACAGCCAGATAAGCGGCATAGCAGGGAATCTCTCCGTATTGGAGCTTCCAGCCCTTCCAAATCTCACTACCGGCTCATTTCTATATCCCGGAATATCCATGTATTACCAGACGGCATTCAAGAAACCTATAGTAGGCGGATACACGACCAGAACCAATTCCACACAGGAGCAGCTGGTACAAAACATACCTCTTGCTGTCTCCGCATCATATCTGGAGAACGGCGAAGGCCTCATATACCCATACCCTATAACAGAGGACTATTCAAATCTAACCCTCTTCTGGCTTGCTTCTTATAAGGTAGGTGCAGTCTCAGTGATAAACAACGCATATACGCCTGCCGAGCTTTCAGACCTGCAGAGCTATCTATACACCCTGTTCGGCAATCCTGTTTATGTAAATGCCAATGTAACCATATACTCGACATCCGGGATAGAGAGCATTGTAGGAGGAAGATCCATGGTATCCTATATCTCTGGATCATGGGTCCCCGGATATGCATTCTGCGACTACTCATTCCCCTGCAATTCTAACTTCAGTGCTTCATGGTGGGGAGGCAATGTAAGGGCCGTATCCATCTATCTTCCAAACAAGTCAAGCCTGAATGTGAGCTTCAAAGCATATTCTTACTACAGTCCCCGCAAGCTTTACCTATTCCTAGGCTCAAATGCCACTCCTTTCTCTACAATGAACCTCTCGACAAAGATCTCACAGGAAAGCCTAAATATAACCCTGCCAGGAGGCTTCAGCCAGATAGTCCTCTACTCACCAAACTCAACATTCGTATCCAATGAGGATCCATACCTTAATTTCGGGATAAGCAACCTTTCAATCACTCCGAGATAAAAATATACCAGGGCACATTTCCAATATTACCCAAAATTATTGGAAATTAACCAAATTATCTGAAATTATATATATAATATCCAAAAATTGGACATAATCTTTATATGTCTTTTCCTTCTTAATACTTCTGGGGAAAAGAAAAGTGTAAGCCTTTAATGGCTTAAAAAATTTGGGTGGGAAAAATGGTAACCGAGAATCTTGTAGAAGGTGAAACCTACGAGATGCGACTGAGTGCAAGGAGTCCGAAAGGGGAAGGCATAGGAAGGATAAACGACGTTGTCGTTTTTGTAAAGAATGCCAAGGCCCGCATAGGAAAAATCCACAAGGTAAAGATAACAAAGCTCCATAGGACATTTGCCTATGGTGAATTGGTGGGTTTCACTGATAATAGCAAGTATTTTATAGGTAATGGTAGCTTAATAGTATAAGTTTCTATTAACAATATATTATTTGTTGTTTGTTTATTTTTATTTTATAATTTTTAACGAAATCTGAATGTGTAATATAATAATTATAACATATAACTAACATATAACATCAAATGGGATATCTCTGCTCTACCGGCTTGAAGGTCTGACCGCCTCCCTGCCTGATGCTTTGATAGATTGTGTTTAACTAGGGATTGATTTTATGGAATACAAAAATATTGCTGAGAATATAAGGCATGGAACAACTACAATCGGAATAGTATGTTCAGACGGAGTTGTAATGGGCGCAGACGTAAGGGCGACATACGGCACATATATCTCAAGCGGAGAGGCAATAAAGATCCACAGGATAGATGAGAATCTAGCAATGACAATAGCGGGAGGAGTAGGCGACGCCGAATACCTGGTCAAATTGATAAAGATGCAGAATGATCTTTATAGGATGACAGAGTCAAAACCAATGACTCCAAAATCTGCAACAGCAGTTCTCTCACTGGTTCTTCAGGAGAACAAGATGTATCCATACATGGTAGAGCTCATACTCGGGGGAATGAACAAGGATAACCCTGAAATATATGACATAGATCCTGTAGGCGGATATATAAAAGAGTCAAGATACTCTGCAACAGGCAGCGGATCGATAGCGGCTTCAGGATATCTGGAAAGCATATATGACCCTGGGCTCTCTACACAGGAAGCTGTAAAGCATGTAGCAAAGGCATTGAAGATAGCAATGAAAAAAGACTCAGCTACTGGAGACGGCATGAAGATAATAACAATAACTAAAAAAGGCTACAAAGAGCACCAGAAGGAAGAGATAGAGAAACTCATGTTCAAGTAAAGCAAAGCAAAGTTTACAGAAGAACAGAAGCGCATATAGCATAAAAGGCAAGGGAATGCCTAGAAATTTACATATATGATATTATACGGTCTAATTCTGGCCGGCAACGTGATTTTTTGACTAACATGGAGATAAAGGAGAATAAGGA
This sequence comes from Microcaldota archaeon, assembly GCA_021804095.1. Lineage (GTDB taxonomy): Archaea > Micrarchaeota > Micrarchaeia > Micrarchaeales > CABMGC01 > JAJZIZ01. The sequence continues at coordinate 30,944 of JAJZKQ010000004.1, forward strand.
GCTTCTCGAGAAGGTAAAGGGGCTCCTGCCTGAGAGCGCAGGTGTAACTGAAGTTGAATTCGAAGGTCCTGACATAGCTGTCTATGTAAAGAATGTCGCAGAGGTATACAATGATGAGAATATAATAAAGAACATCTCATCAACAATAAAGAAGAGAATAATAGTAAGGGCAACACAGTCAAGCCTGATGAATGACGAAGAGGCACTTAAGAAAATACTCGAGATAATACCTAAAGATGCCGGAGTAAACGAAGAGCGCATGCGCTTCGACAAGGAATTTTCACAGGTATACATAGAGGCAATGAAGCCCGGGCTTGTCATAGGCAAGGGCGGCACAACATTAATCCAGATAATAAACGAGACAGGATGGATGCCGAAGGTACTTAGGACACCCACAATAAACAGCGATGTCATAAATGGGGTAAGAAACCTGATATTCCGCGAGGCCGAGTTCCGCAAGAAATTCCTTCGGACCACAGGCATAAAAATAAATAGGGTAGTGCTCAAAAGCGAGTGGCTCAAAGCAACTGCGCTAGGCGGATTCCGTGAGGTAGGAAGAAGCTGCCTTCTTCTAGAGACTAATCACTCAAAGATACTGATAGACTGTGGAATAAGCCCGGAGCCAGGCATAAAAGGCCTTGAGGCGAATGCGGGTTCCGGAGACCAGAATAAGGCCTTCCCATATCTCGACAGCGCCAATATAACGATAAATGACATAGATGCAATAATACTTACACATGCGCATATGGACCACATGGGTTTTGTGCCATATCTATTCAAGTTCGGATATCGTGGCCCTGTATATTGCACTCCACCATCAAGGGATTTCGCAGCTCTTCTACTTTATGATTATGTAAAGCTTGTCCAAAAATCCGGAGGCACACCCCTATACGGTGAGAAGGATATAAAGACAATGCTTATGCACATGATAACCCGGGATTACGGAGAGGTTACAAATGTTACAGAAGAGATAAAGCTTACATACCACAACGCAGGGCACATACTCGGCAGCGGCATAGTCCATCTTCACATAGGCGAAGGTCTCTATAACATTGTCCACACCGGAGATATGAAATATGGTTATACCCGCCTCCTGGACCAGGCAGATACCAGGTACCCGAGGATAGATGCCCTCTTCATGGAGAGCACCTATGGCGGTTCCAGGGACATAACAAAGGACAGGGGACAGATGGAACTTGCATTGATGGATGCCATAAAGTCAACAGTGACAAACGGCGGGAAGGTCCTAATACCTCTATTCGCAGTAGGCAGAAGTCAGGAATTGTCACTGGTGCTTGAAAACTATATAACCAACAACCCCAACTACAAGCTTGACGTACCCATATTCTTAGACGGCATGATCCTTGAGGCAAGCGCAATACATACGGCATACCCCGAGTATCTGAAGATGAGCCTCAGAAAGAGGATACTCAGCAATAACTCACCATTCGAGAGCGAGATATTCGAGATTGCAAAGGGCGAGAGGCGCGAGATCCTCGAAAGAGGGCCGGCAGTAGTGCTAGCAAGCGGAGGCATGCTTAACGGCGGCGCAAGCCTCGAATACTTCAAGGCTATGGCAGAAGATCCAAAGAACCTAATCCTATTTGTAGGCTTCAATGCGGCTAGTTCTCTAGGGCGCAGGGTCCAGAACGGCCTCCCTGAAGTTGCGCTTCCAAACGAAGAGGGCAAGCTGGAGCCAATAAAGATAAACATGCAGGTAAGGACAATGGAGGGCTTCTCAGGCCACAGCGACAGGAGCCAGCTCATGCGATTTGTAGAGAAGCTCAAGCCTATGCCGAAGAAGATCTTTACCATGCACGGTGAAGAGAGCAAATGCGATGACCTCGCAAGGTCACTAAACCAGAGATTCAAAATTGAGACAAGATCACCAATGAACCTCGACTCCATGAGATTCAGGTAAGCTTCATCATCAGCCTTCTCAGTATCCGCATAACTCCATGCTCTTGCAGAAGGAAGTTTCTGCCACAAGGCTCCTCCAAAAAGTTCTTTAAACAGTTTATGCCTAAGATTAATGGTGTTAGCATGGTAGAAATTGGAAAAAAAATACCTTCAGTCAAGCTTGTGGATACTGAGCTGAAGGAGGTAGACCTTAGGAAAGCAACGAAAGGAAAAGCGGCGATAATTGCCTTCTTCCCTGGCGCGTTTACCGGAGTATGCACCACGGAGATGTGCAAGTTCAGGGATAGCATGTCGGAGTTCAATAGCCTCAACGGTGACGTCTATGGCATAAGTGTCGACGGCCCATTTCCTAACAAGGAATTCAAGGAGAAAAACCGCCTTAACTTTACTATACTCAGCGACTACAGGCGCAAAGCCTCAAAGAAATTCAACGTAATTCTAGAGAACTTTGCAAACATGGAAGGATATACTGCATCAAAACGTGCAGTCTTCGTGACAGACTCAAAAGGCATAATAAGATACAAATGGGTATCAGACGACCCAACAGTAGAGCCTAACTACTCCGAGATAAAACAGGCCCTCTCGGATATCTCCAAACAATGAACTCTGGTTAAACCTCCTTTTGTTTCTTTTATTTTTTTGTTTTTCACATGTTTTCTATTATTCACAGATCTTGTGCAGAATTTCATATCTCCCGAAAGAAATCCTTTCAAGCAGTATCTTCCGCATGAACTTCCCAGGCTTCCCAGATAATCCAATGCTTGGGAAAGAGTAATAAATAGCTTATCCTAAAAGAAATCAAGGATAACAATTCCGAAGTGCCTGATTCATGGAAGGGAAGATAATTGCCGAATGGGACAAGCTCAGAAAGGTTGTAGTTCACAGGCCCGGAATAGAGCTCTTCTTCGGGCTTCTTGATCCGTCAGGATCTCTATATGAAAGGGCATTCAGCCAGAACCTCGCATTAAAAGAACATGAACAGCTTGTAAACCTGCTCTCAAATGATTGCGGTGTAAAGGTGGAAATGCTCTATGATGGCATAGCAAAGCGGGCCAAAGGCGGCAGAAAGAGGAAGATGCTGGAGAGTGCAGCATTCTCATCCATTGACTTCGTAGGCACAGAATCCGAAGTAAAAAAAGCAAGAAAGGAATTTATACAGAATCTCTCTTCCTATGATGAAGACTATCTCATAAACATTCTGCTTCTCATGCCCAGGCTGATCCTGAAGAAATCCAGAGGGATAGGTTCCATACATCTAAGCGTGACAGAACGGGATCCCCTCTCTAACCTTTATTTTATGAGAGATCAGCAATTGGTTACCGACAAAGGACTCTTCATATCCAGGATGGCAAAACAGCAACGGAGAAATGAAACCAGGATTACCTCAATGTTATGGGATATGATGGGGCTTCCGGTATCATACAAGGCCAAGCCTCCTGCAACCATAGAAGGAGGCGACTTCTTCCCCATGGGCGATTTTGCTCTAATCGGAATGGGCGACCGGACAAACAAAAACGGCATCCTTCAACTTATGGAATATGGAATATCCACACCTGAAATAGCGGTTGTGAGTCAGCCCGCGAATCCGCTGATACCAAGCAGCTATAGGGATCCGATGTTTGACATGCATCTGGACACCTATTTCAACGTCGCAGGGAAGGAATTGGCAGTAGGCTCCGAAACACTCCTTAAACTTGCAGAGGTAGAGATATACGAAAAAAAAGAAGGAAGATATGGGAAAAAGAGGGAAAAGACAAACCTCTCGGATTACCTCAAGTCCAAAGGCGTGGAGGTAATAAATCTATCAGTTCTAGAACAGATGTCCTACGCTTCAAATTTTCTCTGCATAAGCGATAGAAAGATACTTGCGGTAGATAGCAGTGCGGTAATAAAAAAGACAGCAGCAAGGATCTCAAAGCTTGCAGACGAAGAGCCGAAGCATTATGGACCATTAAACCTGCAGATACGCAGAGACTACGCACTACTTTCACAAAGAGGGACCACATTCCCAAACAGGAAAAAACTCTCCGAATATGGGATAGACGGCATATCCATCGACCTGAGCAATCTTACCGGAGGATATGGCGGTGCACATTGCATGACAGCGGCAATATACCGTAACTAAAAGCGGAATACTTATAGGCTATATATTTTACAAAGGTTTTTCTTACAGAAGTCATAGCAGAAAGCCCACCTCTTTTAAAGGTGGGTAGAAAGTTGACAGCCAATCATTTATTTATATCTAAACCTGCAATCATTATTGCAGCATTTCGAAATATATAGTAGCTCCAGATGCAACTGCCCGCTAATCATACATAAACTAAAAACTCCTGCCGGTACAAATGGAAAACCTTGAGACCATCTTTCAAAACAGATTTGGAATTGTCAATCCTAATGAGAGGAAGATAGGCCCTGAAATAGAAGGAATATTATTCAGCCCAAAAACTCCCAACAATATACCAAGCGTCGAAGAGATCTCCGAACTGTTCGAAAATATAGCATCAGGTCTAAATGGAGCGGCGGATCTATACAACGAAAGGATCCAGATAAACGGAGAAACCACATATGCATACTCTACAAAGGTAAAATTCGAGGTGAATGACTACTTCGTAGAAATAACAACCGGCATCTCAAGATGCACTTTCGAGATGACTGTTCCACCGAGCAGAAGCCTCTCTGAAAATGAAAGAAATCTGAAGTACATATTTGAAAAATTGCTGAAAGGCGCAGAAAATTCACGGCTGGAAATACTTGGGCTGGGCGCGCATCCCTTTGCAGAACATAGCAACGAAAGCATAATGCCTAAATTGATAAATGTCTACCTAAGCGAGAGGCTCGACGGAAACGAGCTGAAAAGACTCATCACAAATGCCTCCTCACAGTTCCATGTTGAACTCTCCAGAAATGAGACCGAATCTCTCCCTAACATGCTTATGCGGTTTATACCGCCAATAGTGGCTTTAACCTGCAATTCTGCAATAATAGAAGGTGAATTTTCAGGATATAAAGAATACAGAAGCTATGCTCTAGAAAGAGAAAAAGACCATCATATGGAAGAGAGCAGGGCAGGACTCCCTCCAAATTTCTTCAGTGCGGATAATAATTACTTCAGGTATCTCATAAGTCATTCTCCGATAATATCAAGGAGAAGAGATATGATAAATGGATTTTATATAACGTTTGATGACAAGGCAAAAACCTTCTCAGACTTTATCAATAAAGGCACTACCGAAGCGCGAAGAACTGACAGCGGCAATAAAATCACCGTCACTCCAGAACTTGTCGACCTGGTCTTCCTCGAAGGAACCGTATGGCCCGAAGTACGACTAAGATCCACATTCGGCACGGCAGAATTCAGGCCTTGTTCATTCCAGCCTTCAGCAGACGAGATTCTTGCAATCGGAGCTGTCGTAAAAGGTCTTGTAAACAACTACATAGAAGCCTCGCGCCTTGTGGAAAAATATGACATAAAAACAATAAGGGAAGCACACAGAAGCGCAATGAGATACGGGCCCGATGCCCATATAGGTGGAGAAAGCCTCCTGGAGCTAAGCAAAAGAATGCTATATGTTGCAGCCAGAGGGCTTGATGGCAATGAGAAACAATTCCTAAGACCAATGGAAAAGAATGCAGAAAGCGGAAAGAGCCCTGCAGACAGAAGCATAGCATACTTTACAGAACTGCTCAAAAGGCAGCCAAGGAATAGCGATTTTACACAAAACTTTGTTGAAAAGCACAGGTTTAAAATCTAGAAAACAGATAATCGATCAACTAACAACACGGTGTATACTCTGATAATAGATGCGCATGCGCACATAGGCATAGACAAAGACGGAAGTAGCCAGACTATCGATGAACTAAAAGAGAGCATGGCCAAGTATGGCATTGATGCATCGGTGGTATTCCCATTTGACATCAAAGGAGACCTGATAGAAGCAAGCAGAGAACTCCTAAAATATAAATCAGACTCAATATTCCCATTTCTAAGGTTTGATCCCAATACGTCAAGCCCGGAAGAGATCGGAAGCCTGCTAGGAAATGATGATTTTCTTGGAGTGAAGCTCCACCCACGCTCACAAAACTTTGATCCTCTAGACAAGAGATTCAGACCATTCTTTCACGAGATAGAATATTCAGGAAAGCCTCTGCTCATACATACAAGAAAAGAAGCCACTCCATACTCGGATCCAGACAGGGTAGTCTGCCTTGCGGACGACTTTCCAAAAATGAATATAATAATAGGACATTTTGCCTTCGCCTCGCAGGTTGCAATAGAAAAAATAAAGACACATGAAAATCTCTTTTTAGAAACATCTGTGGTATCAAGCAATGTAGTAATAAGGCTTATCGCACAGAAGATAGGCGCAAGCAAAATACTCTTCGGTTCAGATGTACCTATGTCCGATCAGGAAATAGAAATGCTAAAGATAAAAAAATCAGGACTAAGCGAAAAGGAAAAGGAGATGATATTTTCCGGCAATCTTCTCTCTCTCATAAAACCGAATTTTTAGGAACTGTCAAATCTGTGTGCATTTATAAAAGCACTCAAGAACTCCTCTCCGCTTAAGTTCATACCTTTTAATTCCAAAAACCTTTTTCTTGACTTAACCGCATGATTCATGCCCTCTTCCAATATATTATGCATAGGCTGGAGATAACGGCGATGTTCCTCACTCTCAAGCCCTCGTGCCGCTATCTTAAGCATATTATCTGAGAATTCCTTTATGGAAATATCTCCTATGCTGGAATCAAGCCCATTGTATATTGCGTCAATCCTTGCTTTCTTTATATCTGAGTCAAAAAATCTCCTAAGATAATCTTCAGCTTCATAACTATTGTTTCGCAGGCCGAGTACCAACGCATTTATAGCCATCAAATCCTTAACTGAAGGTTGGCATGGTGGAGATCTCATTTCCACAGTTCCATATCTTGTAAGCCTCGCATCTGTCCAAATGCTTCCCAAGAGTATCATAAAATCTTCGATTCTCGGATTTACTATGGCTTGGTTATCGCTTCCTACTGTTGAAACAACAGTCTCTTCCCTGCTCATAAAACTTGAAAATGAATCAGGATTATTCTTTCCAAAATGAAGGTAATCATTGTTACGAGCTATCAGTATTGGTTTAAAGCCAACTATCCTAACAAACCAATCTTCAATTGAAGCAAACCGGGTAGGAGTTCCTACCCTCTCCTCTTCTATAATCTTATTTCTTGTCATTATACTCCAAGCAGTTCCCCTAAATTCCTGCCTTTCATCTATACTGCCTTCCAAAATGGTTGAATTTGCGGTTAGTGCTATTATGGCAGGAGAAAACCCTATCATTGTATTAAGCGTACTTACAGCACTCTCCCTCGACACATCAACATGAACCTGGGCTGCCGCTGTTACTGTCATGTCTATAAGGTCATCCCCGAAATACTCTAACAGGTAAAGATATCTTGATTTAGGCATTACATTATCAAAACCTCTTCTTTGAAATGGCTGTATGCCAAGTCCAAGAGCCTCAATGCCTGTCCTCTCCTCAGCTTCCATGATCACCGAAAATCTCCTTTTCAATTTTTCTTCATTAGCGTATAAATCCTTCTCGGGGCCTAGTACAAGTTCCATAATCCCTATAGCCATATCTGTAGTCACTTCATCTGCAAACCCATCAGCCTTTCTTACTACCGAAGTGCAGTGCTCTGTACTCTTTCTTCCGTTTATTATTAATGGTTCAAATTTAGGCTCCCAACCATTCTCAATTTTCTGTATGGCAAGAAGCATAGAAGAAACATCTTCAAGCTTAGGCTGCAATCCTGTCTTCTTCATGACAAGCGGCATTTCTACCTCGTATCCCGTCATTCTTCCAGGCTTCAGTCTAGCCTCATACTGCTTATATATTCTATCCATGCAATCTTCAAATTAAATCCAAATTAGCTTAATACAAAATATTTACTTGAATAATTATGCCCCACATCTTCAAAATGTACAATATATCAAAGACCAAGAATGGCAGATATTCAAAACAGAATAAAAGAACCCTTCCCAAGTTCTAACTCCATTCTTAATGCAAACACCAGAACTATTTCTAATTTCAGTAGATATATATGTGTTTTCTGGGAATTCTTCAGCTGCCTATGTCTATAATGCAATCCAAAAGCAACTGCAAAGCAGATCCTCTCGTCATTTTAAATCTTCCCTCGTTATATATTAC
>JAJZKQ010000005.1 GCA_021804095.1 Microcaldota archaeon
TTATAATCTTACCTTCGATACTGCAGGTAGCTGGTCATCTGTTTGTAGCTTCTTCTCTGCAGAATTACAGCCTTCTCGCCTTTGTATGCTGCCGCTACACCGCTTCTGGCCTTGACTATGAATCCGCACTCTCCTTCAGTTACAAGCACTTCCGCGACATTTTTCATTGATGCCAGTTTCTTTGCGTATTTATGTGCATTTGCATTGCTTTTAGGCTTTATGAAGAAGAGATCATAGTGGTGGCCGCTTATTTTTATTGATGCGTGTCTGCTGACTTTCATGATAAAACCTATTCTTAACTACAAGATATTGTAGAAGAGTAAATACTAAGAAGTAGATAGTATATAAAACTTTCTTTCAATTTTTTGAAAAATCTTCGGTATTTTAGGACTGAATATATAGTTTAGTTGGAGATATCCGGAATATTGAGCAGGAATATGCTTATTGATTATGGCAACCGGTACAATACTGGCATTGGTTAGGAGGCAGGTGGCAGGCGATAGGTTGGCTTCTGAATGGAGATATATGCAACTGGATAGCCGCAGATTAAGCTGCAGATTATAGAGCTTTATAAGCATGATTCAGATGGGTTTAAATACTTACATGATATAAATCTATGTTGCCAATTGTTAGGCATGAGATACAATAATAAGAATATTGTATTGGGCGAACTGATAGGGCTGAAGGTCCGTATCATCGATTCGCTTGACAGAAGACAGAAAGGAATAGTAGGAAATATAATTGATGAAACAAAGAACACCCTGATAATGGAGACAACTGAAGGGAAAAGGTCTTTTATAAAAAGGATCTCTCGCTTCCGATTTTATACTCCTGAAGGGTCATTTGAAGTAGAAGGCAGAGAAATAGATTTTAGGCCTGATGAAAGAATTGAAAAGGCAATAAAATACTATAAAAGAAGAAAGGAATAAGGAATGGTTACAGATATAGAATAATCGTAAAAAGAATGGTAAAATGCAGGAAAACGGATGCACTGATGTGAAGTGTCCTATACACGGCAGCCTCAAGGTAAGAGGCACACAACTTCAGGGAAAGGTAGTGAGCACAAAGGCCAAGAAGACTGCAATAGTGGAGATAGATTATACAAGATACATAAACAAGTATGAGAGATATCTTAGGAAGAGGTCTAGGATACCTTCCTACAATCCGGACTGCCTTGCAGTCAAGGATGGAGATATAGTGAATATAGGAGAAACGAGAAGGCTCAGCAAGACAAAGACATATGTTATAACTGATATAATAAAAAAGACATGATGGATCTTTATGAAAGGAATTTCGTCTAAAGTCATGAAGACATTGATACCGGGATCGGTATTCGTATGCGCCGATAACAGCGGAGCACATGAGTTCAGGATGATACATATAATAGGAAAGGGAGGCGGAGGCAGGCATGGAAAACAGGCTGCAGCCGGAGTAGGAGACCTGGTATCAGCAAGCGTAAGGAAGGGATCCCAGGCATATCTGAAAAAACCGGTCAGGGTGTTGCTTATCAGGCAGAGGGCATCAATAAGAAGGGCCAACGGAATGAGAATAAAGTTTGAGGATAACGCAGGGATAATAGTAGGAGAGGACAATCTCCCAGTAGGCACTGAGATAAAAGGAGCTATTGCAAGGGAAGTCGTAGAGAGATTTGTCAAGGTAGCAGGAATAGCTTCAAGAATAGTTTGATTTTTATGAGCAGCATACAACCCAGAGTGCAGAGGCTAAGGAGGTTCACTGCACCGATGCATGTTAGGCAGAAGTTTGCACATGCGCATGTTGCTAAAGAGCTGAAGAGCAAGACAGGAGTCAAGAGAAGGGCTGTTCAGGTAAGCAAGGGAGACACAGTCAAGATAATGTCAGGAAAGCATAAGGGAAGGGCAGGCAAGGTAAGCATAGTGAATTTGAAGAGAAGCACCCTGATGATTGAAGGAGTAGTCAGGAAGAATGCAAAAGGAAAGGAGAAGATGATACCGATAAAGATAAACACGGTTTACATAACCGATTTCAATCTCTCCGATAAGATAAGAAAAGAGAAACTTGGAGTAGTATAGGAAGGATATTTATGGCATCGAAAGGAAATACAAGACACATAAGAAGGCTGGCTTCTACCAGATATATGAAGATAGGAAGAAAGACCTCTAAATACGTAGCAAAGCCTATGGCCGGCAGGCATGAAGGAAATTCCAGCATAGCATTGGTTACAGTGCTTAAGGAGAAGATAATGAAATCGACTACGAGAGAGATCAAATACCTGCTGAACAATGGAGCGGTTGAGGTAAATGGAAAGATAGTCAGAATAGAAAGATATCCGGTAGGGTTTGGAGATATGATACACCTGAAGCCAAGCAAAGAGACATACAAGGTAACTTCAGGAAAGAATGGGACTTTTGCAATAGAAAAAGAGGAGAAGGCCGGCAGGCAATTCTTCAGAGTTATAGGAAAGCATACGGTAAAGGGGGGCAAGACTGCAGTTAGGATACATGACGGGAGAGTCTTTAACTATAAGGACAATAAAATAAAGGTAAATGATTCGGTAGTTCTCGGAAAGGATGGAATAGATAAGATAATAGTCATGGAAAAAGGGAAGGAGTGCTATGTAATGAAAGGCACTCATGCTACAGAAAAGGGAGAGATAGTAGATATAAATAAGGGAACTGCCCTCCGTGACGCTACAGTAAAAATCAGGGGCAGCAGCGGAGAATTCGAGACCCTTCTTAGGAATGTGATGGTAGTCGGTGAATGAATTTGGCAGAAGAAAATATAATGCGTTCAATATATCTTGACAAAGTAGTCATAAACATAGGTACGGGATCTGCAAGCGAAGACGCGGCAGACAATGCGCGCCTGCTCATAAAGAAGCTTACAAACCACGAGGCAGGATACACCTTCTCTAAAAGAAGGGATCCTGAACTTAAACTCAGGAAGGGGCAGAAGATAGGAGCGGTTGCAACCCTTAGGAAAAAAGATGCTTACGATCTGCTCAAGAAGGCGCTTGATGCAAACAACAATCAGCTCGGAAGCAACGCAATCTCAAGAAACTCTGTAAACTTCGGAGTAAAGGAGTACATATATTTCGCCGGAGTCAAGTATGACCCTAAGATAGGCATACTTGGTATGAATATAAATGCTGCATTTGCAAGAAAAGGAAAGAGAGTTGAGACAAGAAAGAGAATGAGGTCAAAGGTCCCTGTTAGGCATAGGGACATAAAGAGAGAGGAGATATTGGATTACCTTCAGAAACACTTTAATGTCAAAATAGACCAATAAATGATTTGATGAAAATAAGCGAAGATCAAAAATACAAGGGAAAAGGAAAGAGGATATGCTGGAGATGCGGAAACTCCAGAGGCCTCATAAGAAGCTATAATCTGCAGATATGCAGAAGGTGCTTCAGGGAGACTGCCAGAGACCTTGGATTTGAGAAATATTAGTGATATGATGGATGTACTTGCTGATACACTTAATAAGATAAAGCTTTACGAAAGCCTTGGTAAATACGAATGCGTTGTTCCCTCAACAAAGCTGGTAAAGTCAGTACTGGAAGTAATGAAGTCGCATAAGTACATAGACGGCTTTAATGAAGAGAAAGAGGGAAAGTTCAACGTGATAAAGATAAAACTTGCCAAGAAGATTAATTACTTAGGAGTGATAAAACCAAGATATGCTGTAGGGATTGACGACTATCAAAAATATGAAGCAAGATACATACCAAGTAAGGATTTTGGAATACTTATAGTAACAACGCCTGAAGGAATTATGACTAACAGGGAAGCACGGGAGAAGAGAATAGGGGGCAGACTGATTGCCTATGTCTATTGAGAAATAATATGATAGCTTAAAGAAATGATGTTTATGTACAATGTAACAATACCCCAAGGAGTCAATGTCGCCATTAATGGAGAGATGGTAGTGATAAAGGGAAAACTTGGGAGCACCTCAAAGAAAATCAACAGGAGGTTATTCACCATAAGGATAGAGCCTGGAAGCGTTGCGTTGGAGATAAGCAAGAATAAGAAACTTGAGAAGCTGGCAGACCTTGCAGCGCGGGCGATGGCTGCGGAGCTTAATACGGCATTCAAGACAGTCAATGAGGGAATAGAGAGAAAGATGGTAGTCTTCTTCTCACACTTCCCTATGGTAATAGAGGTTAAAGGAAAGGAGATAAACATAAAGAACATATTTGGTGAGAGAGTCCCAAGGACAGCCTCTATTGTCGGAGATACTAAAGTTGAAGTCAAAGGGCAGGAGGTTAAGGTAAAGGGAGTCGATGCCTATGATGTAGGCCAGACCATAGCAAATATAAGAAAGGCATGCTACTCAATAGGAGATACCAGAGTATTCCAGGACGGAGTTTATCTGGCTAAAGAAGAATAGATGTGAAAAAATGATTAGAAAGAAGGATCATCCGGTATTTAACGTTCCAAACCTCGGAGCCAAGCATAGGAAGAGAGTAAAGGAGAGATGGAGAAAGCAGAGAGGAATAGACAACAAGAAGAGGGTCAAGAGGAGCGGATATGGAGCTGTGCCTAATATAGGATACAAGAACAGTGAAGAGATAAGGCATAGAAGGCCTGATGGAGGCTTGGGAATACTCGTACATGATGCAAAGGAGCTTGAGAAAGCATCCGGGATAAAGGATGCGACAGTGATCTTTTCCGGAGCTATCTCAAAGAGAAAGAGAGCAGAGCTTGAGAAGCTGGCCTTGGGAAAAGGAGTCAGAATAGCAAACAGGTTGAGAAAATGACAGTTAAATTTACAAAGAGAATAGCTGCCGAATTGCTCGGACGCGGAGGTAGCTCTGTAAGAATAAATCAGGGATCAATGGAGAAGGCATCAAAGGCAATGACAAGAGAGGACGTCAAGGCGCTCATAAAGGAAGGAGGCATTTATGCAATTAAGGAGAAGCATAATCTTAGCATTAGCTCGAAGAAGCTTAGGGAGAGAAGAAAGAAGGGAAGGAGCAGGGGCCAGGGAAGGAGGAAGGGAAGCCTGAAGGCCAGAAGCGGAAAGAGATGGGAGAAAAAGGTTAGATCACAGAGGGAGTTTCTCAGGCATCTCAGGATAAAAGGCAAGATTGACGGAAAGAATTTCAGAAGGTATTACATGCTCATAAAAGGAAACAGCTTTCAGGATAAGGCCTCCATGATTAGGCATCTTGAGGATAATGGAGTTAAGGTTGAGCCAGAAGAGATCAAGGCAATCAACGAGACCATAGCTAAGAGGTATAAGTGATTAAATGACAAAGGCTTTAGATTTCAGGAGAAGAAGAGAGGCTAAGACAGATTATAACAAGAGACTTTCTATAATTAAAGGAAACCTGGACAAGATAGTTATAAGGAAGACAAACAGGAGGATAATAGGAGAAGTGGTCAGATATAATGAGGGAGGAGATCAGGTAATAGCTTATGTTGATTCCGGGCTTCTTGCTTCAAAGTACAACTGGCCTTCAAGAAGCAACAGGGCTACGGCATATCTTACCGGATTGATGCTTGCAAAAGTAGTTAAGGAGAAGAAGCTTGATAGAGATACTGAATATGTGCTTGATATAGGATTAAGCTCTCCGGTAAAAAACTCCATACCGTTTGTATTTGCTAAAGGATGTATAGATGGGGGATTGAAGCTCAGGTCAGGGATCGAGATCAAGGAAGAGATATATAATTATTCAAATACAGATTATGCAAAGGAGATAATGAAGGAAGGCGGATCAAAACAATTTGGAAAGTTTGTCAAAGATGGAGTTAAGGTAGAAGAGTTAGGAAGTAGGTTCAAGGAGATGAAGGAGAAGATAGCCAGTGAGTGATAATTTGGAAGAAACTACGCATGAGATTGTTGAGACCATTGCCTGGGACCCTAAGACAAAGATAGGTAAGATGGTCAAGGGTGGAGAGATAAAAAACATTGAAGAGATATTTGCAGCTGGGAAGACAATTAAGGAAGTTGAGATAGTAGATACACTTCTTCCAAATATAGAAGACCGTGTTCTTGAGATCTGTTCAGTACAGAGAATGACTAAGAACAATAGGAAACAGAAGTTCAGGGTAACTGTAGTGGTGGGAGACAAAAATGGACATTTGGGTCTGGGTTCAGGAAAGGACGTAGAGGTAAGACCTGCCATAGATACAGGAATTCGTGATGCGAAGAAGAATATGATAGCGGTAAAACTAGGATGCGGTTCTTGGGAATGCGGATGCGGAACGCCACATAGTCTTCCTGTTACAAGTGTGGCTAAATGCGGAAGTGCGATGATAATACTGAAGCCTGCACCTAAGGGAGTGGGCATAGTGGCTTCGAAGACAGTGAAATCGGTTCTTGAGCTTGCAGGAATAAAGGATGTATGGACCTTCTCCAAGGGAAGGACCAGGGATATCTATAACATGGCCACTGCTACATATAAAGCGCTCGAAGGGCTTGGAGAGATGAAGAACAGCAAGGAGCTTAAGAGCATGGACATACAGAATTAGGCCCCACAATTTCCATATGTTTTGTTTTTTTTTGTAGCTGGGATAACTTCTATTAGAATAAGTAAGTAATTTGTTGGCTTTCTTCTTTTGATACAGGATACAGACAAAACAGGACAATATAACTTAAAGGCTTAATCAATTGCCGGTTGTGTTTAGATGGAGATGTTCATTCTGCCGAATATTATAAATAGGTTTTATGCCATTTCCTTATGGTCCTGCCTTAGTTGTGTAACGGTTAGCACAGGGGCCTGTGGAGCCCCAGGACCGGGTTCGATTCCCGGCTAAGGCTTACGATATAGATAAAAATCTTGCCTTCCAGAGAGTAGGCAGTGTTGATGGGATGGCGAAGATAGTTACCAGGTATGGAGTTAAATTTTGGGGCGTTTTAGGCTTCGAGCTTCTTGGGAGCATAATACTTTTAGGCACTGCACTATTCTTTGCTGCAGGCATGGGAAGAACAACAGCGTGGTTTGAAGAATTCTTCCTTGCAATAGGAATGATAAGCTCTGTATCTCTCTTAATCCTCTCATTCGGTAACTTTGGCATGATAAACTCACTCTCTAAGATAGTCTTCGATATCTCAATAGTCAGTGCGGTATCACTCGCCGTCATAGCTATTGGAAACTGGCCGGTTCTCAGCCTGGTGATTACAGGATATGCTGTAGTAATGATAGGAGCGCTGCTTGGAATGCCTAAGGACGGTTAGCATCTTCCAAAAGTTCGGCATTTGACATATATCTCTCATGAGTGGGCAGATGTGCCGGAAATGGACATTTAAGACGTTATTTAAGTATATTTCTTTATGATTCTGGCTCTTTTCAGGAGAAATGAAAGATATATTAAGATATAATTATTTACGTTAATCGTCTAATTTTTGCTTGGAAAATTGAATATCTTTAAGAACCTTGGTTTCCTATTCTTTCTGTGATTTGAATGGCAGCAGCAAAGAAAAGTTCGCCGAATTTGGCAGGAGGAATCCTAGCGTTTCTAGGATCACTGGTATACCTTTATGTAGTTTTTACATGGTATGCTGGAGGAGCGGCACTTGGCCCGTGGGTAAGCGCATCTCAGTTCTTCGGACCGTTCGTGGTGGCTTTTGCGATAGTTAGCGCAATAACTCTATTCTTCCTGAGCATTGGAATGATGGCTGGGAAGATGGATGGCGAGATGGCAAACCGTGTAATCTGGAAGTTTGTCATGATAGCAGGAATAACTGAGATAATAGTTACCGGAGGAGGAGCTATGTTCTGGGCAGCGATAGTCGGTTTCATACTGACCTTCGTTGGAGCCATGACACTCCAGATGTAAAGTAGGCTCTGATCTTTTTTATTTTTTTCTTTTATTTTTTCTTTTTCTATTTTTTGCACTTGTCAGTATAGGCTTCCTGCTTCTTTATCTGTGGAATTTATCCTTGGAATAATAGTTATATTCTGGGCTTTTTACCGGTTCCTTTTATGGCTGGAGGGTTTTTTGGTGTCTAGATGTTTTCTCTGCCGCTTCTTATGGTGCTCTTTCCTGTATAGGATTATTGCGAGGACTACAAAAACAGTGATTACTATCCCGATAGCGCTGATGTTTCCGACTCCAAGCTCGAACAAGCCTATTGATGCGATAGTCGCTGATTCGTTTGGTGCCCAGAAGTAGCTTATGGCGTTGAAAGAGACTGGAGCAGTAGGAAGAGCGCCTATTATGCTGTTCACTGAGCCTACCAGAGGCTCCTGGATTGCCGTAATCGGCTGTACTGAATCGCCATAATATACGGCTTGGATGTTGACCTGCCCTATTCCACATGCATTTGTACTATAGGTAAAGAATCCATTAGACGCTGTTGAAGTTACACCGACTAAACCATATTGGCTGTTGCATATGCCATTTCCTGTGACAGCGTTGGGAATGCAGAAGGCCTGGCCTGAAGGTTGTGATGGGCAGGTTGCAGGCAGCCCGAACGCGCCGTATATATTGCATGTGTCTTGTGTTGTGTAAAGGAGAGATTGTGGCGGAGGGCCGCATGAAGATGGCGCATAATAAGTAACAGTGCTGGCTCCTGCCTGTAGGCCTCTCCACATGGGATCTGCAAGGTTGCATTGGCTGGGATATGGTGTACCTGCCGGCATATACGGAGAGGTTGATGAACCGAATGCACATAATTGTGCCTGTTGTGGATTCATTATATTCCCGTTTGCAGTGACATAATTCATGTCCTGTCCCATGTATATGTATATGCTTCCTCCGGATAATGGATTGAAACTCTGGTTTATAGCTCCAAAACCATTATACGAGTTCTCTCCGGCTATTCCTGTGATTGTGAGCGTAGTCTGGTTGGGATTCTGGAAGTCTACATTTGCGCTTGCATTCAGGCTTATTGTGGTTATGTTTGCTACGTCTGCGTCTATAGGAGCAAATATGGTATTGTTGAATCTGTCCAGGAATGCCAGTAGAATACGCTGGTAACCATTTAGCTGTGGGGCGTAGAGCATTGTGGGATCCGAGAATATCTCTTCTTTATACCAGTCGAAGAGGCTGACTGTGCCTGAGTATGGCTGCTGTGAATATTCGGGTATAAATATGTAATTGGAAGTGTATGGGGATATTGGCAGGGTAGTTACAGAAGAATATGCAGGTCCTGAATTGGGAAACGATCCGCTGTTGACCGGAGCGGAAGTTATTGTCTGATAAGACTGCGAGGCTCTCGTGAATGTCTGTACAAGGAATTGAAGCTGCTGCATGGCATTCAAAAGGTAAATTATTCCTCCCGGGCTCTCGGTAGCCACATATGAGCTAGAGAATAATCTGTCGCCGGTAGTATTGAGAAGTATATGATGGCTTAGAAACAAGCCGTAATCTGAGAGATTCTGTACGTAGTATGGGCCTCCGTTTCCGTATTGCAGGTAGGTATCCCCCCCTTCTACGTTTGCAGTAAGATACGCTGAAGAAGCTTCTGGAGTTGGTGCATATGAGTATACAGTCTGGCTCTGTATGTTTGGGGGCATGTGCGAAAGAACGCTCCCCGCGGCAGAACATACGGAACAGCCAAATGCAGTAGAGTAGCATCCTGATGCGGGTGATAGAGCAAAATTATAGAAGGTTTGAGTGAGCGTATAGGTATATTTGTAGCCTATTAGTGCTTCTCCGCTCACTCTGCTGGAAAGTGTCACTGATGAAGGGATGTTATTTCCTGGGAGCTGCGTGAATGATGGAGCAGATGTCTGGTATGGCTGGCCTAGGTTTTGTGCCTGCGTTCCCGCAGTTAGGGATGCTCCTCCGAGAATTCCGGATTGGCTGGTGGCGCAGAGAGTAGGACTCTGGAAATTCTGGAGCTGCTTGCTGCACTCTTCCTGGGTAGTAGTGGTTGCAGATGTTGCTGCCCCCGAAGCTGTGCTTCCGCCATTTGTCAAGAATAGGTTTTGTGGTGTTCCTCCGCCTCCTGTGAATTGGGAGTAGTACTGATTTGCATATGCTAGAATCTGCTGCGATCCCTGGTTTTCTTCATAGAAGAAAGGATCTCCGGTTGTATATATAGGAGGCAGGAGATTAGCCATATTTGGATATGCGTTGCATGTGCCTCCTCCGGCGGCAGTATAACAGATGAATGGAGGGGTTCCTTCCCTGATTTTCGTATAATTCTCGAGATTAAACTTTGATATTAAAAGTTCCGGGTATTGGAATTCTGAAGGCTCGTTCTGGTTTACATTGTTCCCGGTGTTTTGCGGCATTAGTATAGATACTGTTCCATTTGCGTCGACAGACATGCTTATTTTTGTACCACAGCCGGTAAAGAACTGTGATCCCCAGCTTATAATTGAGCCTAAAGTACTCTGCGCTGCTGAAACAGGCGTGCATCCATAGGATGATAGCTCGGGTCCTACAGCATACGTCGAGCTTGGAAGTATTGTAGATTCTGTTTGCACGCAGGTTGGAGCGCCGCAGAAGCTGAGGCTCCCTACAGTTGCAGATATTATCCAGCCATACGGAGGATAGGTCTCTTTCGGAGAGAGCGAGGCTGTCAGGGAGTAGTAGTTGGTACTTAGGGAGTAGGCATTATTTACGCATTTGTAGTTGTATCCTGAAGGTATCGGAGTCACATATCCCTCCCCGACTGATACTGATGAAGTAGTGCCGCAAGGCGAGTTGATGTCAGGCTCCGGAACGCAGCCTGCGCTACAGGAGCTCGGAGGAGGCACATCTGTTCCGCCAGTATAGCAGACGTTTGTATCCAGATTCGCGTTTGAGCATGTATTCTGTGCAAATATATCGTTGAATTTGGAAGGATCTACAGGAACATTTGCTCCTGTGGAATTTATAGCCCTGAGCATTAATATGTTGAAGTTTGTGCCGCTTGCGAGCTGGCCTCTCCAATTGTCTAGCACATAAAGGTAGCCGTTTATGTTTGCAATCGCAAGAGGGTGATGGTTTCCCGGTTGGTCCAGGTCTGCGCTCTGCACCGAGAGTCCCGATTGCAGGTTAGGCATTGGAATAGGATAATTGAAGAGCCCTCCGTTGTTAAGCCAGTATGCTATGTCAAGCACAGCAGTATATCCCGGAATTATTGTAGATGAGGAAATCTGTGAAGAGCCTGAAGAGATCTGCTGGGATGCGCTTCCTGCTACTCCCGCATTTGCGCCTGGATATATCTGCCCGAATGTCAGAGGTATTGTATATAGATACCCAAGGTTGGTTCCGCTGAATACTAAAACGCCTCCGTAGTTGGGGCTTGCAAGGTATACATTCTCGCCACTTGGTGAAGATGCTATTTCAGTGAATGTAGGCAGGGATATTGAAGATGGTACTTTACCTACTGAAAATTGGTCGCAGATTGCACTTGCTGTTGGTGGACAGATCTTTCCGTTTATCAGTACGTTGGCAACCTTTACGATGTAAGGGTTGTTTCCGTTTGTAGTTGCGACTCCGGTCAGGAAAATGTCCCCATTTGCGTCAGTCGAGATATTATATGGAACAAAATTGCATGCGGGATTTAAGTATTCTTGAGTCGATCCCAGAGGTATTGCATATGGATCTGTCGGTTGTGTTAGTGATGGCTGCAGGCCGGTAGGTGAGCATAGCCCATAAACTTGAGGCTCAACAGTCAGGGATGCCGAATTTGTATTTCCTGTGGCATCGTCTTTTACATAATAAATGTATGAGCCTACAGGAAGGCCCGATGGAGTAGAGTAGGTTGCTTCTCCTGTTCCTGAGGCTAATGTTGTACCCAGAGGAGATTGGATTTGGCATGGATCTGTTGAAGGCGTGCAGTATGCGTTTATAGTCGTAGTTTGAGGATAATTCACTGCACTGTCCTGTATTGTTATTAGAACCTGTCCTGTTGAAGCAGAAGGCTGAGCAGCCTGGAAGGTAAGATTATAGCTTTCATTTCTTCCGTTAAAAGGAGCACCGGAAATGATTCCCGAAGAGGCCTGCTGGGAGGTTGTGGGTAGTGTGGTTGTTGTTCCCGGACCCGTGGTGATTGTTCCGGTAGTCGATGTAGTGGTACCTGATGTTGCGGCATTGAAGAGGCTTGTTATAGGTATTATATTTACTATGTATGACTGATATGCCTGTACATTCATAACATTATACCAGTAGTTGCTCCATGTCTGGCTCCATGTAGACTGACATGTGCTTTCGCTTGAACATATTGCATCCGAGGTTCCTAAAGGAGGGAGAGGAACATTCGTTGCGTTGTAATATCCTCTAGGGAAATCCTTTATGATAGCTATCTCGTATGCGTTATTTTGACTGGGGTTCTGGAACAATACATATACATATCCATTTCCTGGAGATGTCATTGATATGGGACTCGTGATGCCATATGCGGACATCTGGGAGAGATACGGAGGGGTGGAAATTATGCCGGAGGTTGCTATAAGGCCTGCGCCGTAGCCTCCGCTTTCACACGGGTCTCCTGTTGGCAGATACTGGCAATAGGCACTGTTTCCGTATCCGCCGCAGGCGCTTGGGCCGTATGTGCACCATGGATTGAAGTTTGTGCCGCCGGCGCTTAGAACATATGCATCCTGAAATGACCCCACTACAGTAGTGGCGCTTCCGGTACATGAACTGAAGGTAGTTCCGGTGCAGCTTACCATGTTCGGGTGCGCGCAGTTGTTTATCTGCATTATGCCTACGTCAAGACTTTCCTGGCCCGCGTTTGCGCCTTTGATACAGACCTTGCCGTTATTATGCATGTTGTGTGAATTGAGGGAGCTTTCAGCCTCGCTTATTGCCACAACAGTATCGAGACCTATAGTAGTTACAGTGGTTCCGGTATTTTCGAAACCGGCCTGCTGTGCGCAGGCGTCGGCCTGCTGCCTTGATAAGACAATTGTGTCTGTAGGACATGATCCCAGGGCAACCGGGTTCGTGTTCTGTGTTGGAATTGTAGGAATAACAGACGGAGTGGTGCTGGAGGAAGAAGGATTTGTAGATGATGGAGTAAGAGTCTGTGAGGGAAGTTGTGTTGGAGTCCCTGTCGTGGGAGATATTGTGCCGGCGGCCGGCGGCGGAGTTGATACGCCTCCGCTTGAGGTGAATGTATAATACATCACAGGATTTGGGGTTGCAGTCAGATTTATGCCTGAACCGCTCTGCGGCAGATATGAAAGTACATTATTCTGGTTTTGAAATATGAATATTCCGGGGAGATTTATGGGAAACTGGTCTATGGAATAATTAGGAGTATAATATGTCCACGGATTAAATATGCTCTCTGATTCACGGGTTAATCCCTGAATCTCACCGGGAACGCCAGGCGTCAGCGCTATGCTGTAATTGAAATATAGCAGAGGAAGAACATTGGTATCGATGGTTGCCTCTCCGAATGTTCCTATGGTTGGAGCGAGATAATAGAGTCCTGTAGATGAAGGAGAGCCTGGAACTGAAGAAGGCGAAGGAGCTCCTGAGATCGGCTGGTATAATGTCCTTCTCTGGTTAGTATTGTTTGGAAGGGTATTCTTTCCGGTGTAAGGAAGGTCTCCTGCGCCTCCGGCTCCTACACTGGGGCATTGTCCATTTATGCTTGCACCTCCGTCTGCAATGCACCCTGTGATTCCGCCTACGCTGGATGTTGGACCAATGATTGAGCCTACTCCCTGTGCTCCTATAACACCCGAGATAGACGGTTGTATGGCTCCGGGAACCTGGGTATTCTGCATGCTTGCGGCTGGCTGCCCATTCAGGCTTATCAGCTCATTGAAAGGTATATAATTGTTTGACATGCTTGTGAGGCTTGTGGATTCCCTATAATTATATGACCAGGTACAGAAGCCCGTAGTAAGTAAGAGGCCCCTTGCGGCATCGCTGTTCTGTGCTGCTGCATGCTGGAAGTTTGCATACTCTACATTCCAGGTCCATACGGCATTCTGCGCCATTGATGGCACTTGTTGAAATATGTATGAGTCTGTACTGTATCCGTTTGAGAGCATACCGTCCACTTCTGGAGAATATGTAAGAACATTAAGCGATAAGATTCCCGGATTTTCAACGCTTAGAGGCTGTACTATAGAGTATGCGCATGTGGAGAGAAGCACTGCCTCTGCCTGAAGAGGGTTTGAAATTGCTGAAGGGCTTGGCAGAGGGATACACGGACTGTTCGTATGCACTGTTGTGCTTATGCTGATTATTGTATCCAGAGTGCTTCCAATGGCAATGCAGGCATCTCCTGCTACATTCATGCCCTGATTGGCCTCAAAATACATATCATTTGTAGGATCTGGAGACGGAGCTGTCGGGCATGTGAGAAACCATGGGGCATTCTGCTGGTTGTATACCGCCACCTGGGTTGCTGGGGAAAACTGGTATGGAGAGCTTACAGATATCGTCTGTTTTTGTGGTATCAGATTTATGTTTGTGGATATCGATTGGCCTGGAGATACACCTTGCGCTGCAGGTTGGGCTGGTTGTGAACCGGATGCAGGGGAAGCTGCTGAGCCTGACTGTTGGTATACCTGATTGCCGAGAGTGGCGTTCGATGTTATGGTAATGGCATGTGTTCCTAGAGCTTGATCGCCTATTGTGCTGGAAGAAGACGAGGAGGATGATGAAGAAGGTGAGCTTTGCGATGCGGCTGGCTGTCCGGGATTTATCACCAGGGATGATCCTATTGATTGGTTAGTGTTGAAAGGTGTGCTGACTGAACCGACTCCGGTGACAGTGACCACTGAAGATCCGAAGTTTGATAGAACGAAGTATGCATTCAGGGCTGCGCTGGCATATCCTACCGTGCTTCCTATTGCGCCGATCATGCCCGAAGGTACGCCTGAAGCTGCCATTGCCTTTCCAAGATCTATATTTAATCCTGAAGTTAGCATCGCTCCGCCTATGCCTACATTCCCGCCAAGTGTTCCTGAGACTATTCCTCCTGCGCCGAAAGTTGTGCTTGTGCCGTAGCCTGTAAGTATGTTCCCAAGACTTAGGCCCGGAATGCTGCCTAAGTTGAGCCCGGGTATATTGAAATTAGACAAATCTAAGCCAGGTATTCCGGGAATAAGACCATTAAGCCCGGGAAGAACACCCTGAAGGTTTGGCAGCGGCCCGAATAGATTTTGTATGCCTTCACAGGCAACAGCCACCAGGCATCCTCCGCCTCCTAGGGAGCCTATTCCTGGGATTCCGAAGCCGTTTCCGAAGCCCAAGCCGCTTATGTACTGGTTTATATCTGGAAGTTGAGTGTTTAGAAGTCCTCCAAGTCCGGGGATTCCTGGGAGAAGGCCTGAAAGGCCTCCCAGGCCGCCAACTGTACTTTGAGGAAGTATGAAATTTACGCTCGAGAGTGCTGAAACCGGAAGAATACCTCCCAGAAGAGTGCCGTAGCCAGTGGTAAGGCCTACGGCTGCGTTTGTTCCGCCGTTAAGGCCCGAGGCAGCGGTTATTCCTACAGGGAGATTTCCAAGATTAAGGGCAAATGCGGCAGTGGTGGGCTGATTGAGGACACCGGACTGCATCGCCGAGAGAGCCTCCAGAGCAGTGCCATAACCGCCGTTTGCCATCAGGCCCACAGCATAAGGATCTCCGGACATAAGACCCATTGCTCCGTATGCCATAGGACCGCCGTAATATCCGCCAAGGGCGCCGAGACTTGTTCCTACAGTGCCTCCTGAGCCGTACATATTCATAAGTTCTCCGGATCCCATAAGGCCAGTAGAGCCCGAGTATGCTCCGGCATATGTAAGCCCGTTGCCCAGGGTGGTGCCTCCCTGGAGAAGTGAGAGTGCGCCTCCTGCGGCTTCAAGAGATGTGGATCCGGTAAGTGCTCCTGCGATAAACAGTGGATTTGATCCTGTCTGAAAACCTCCCTGGAGAAGCGACAAGGCAGAGGCTGCCTGCATGAGATGGGAAGATCCGGAAAGCATTGCCATTGCCATTGTGAGAGTGCCTATGTTTCCTCCGCCCTGGAGCGCAGCAAGAGCATAGCTTGCGGGAATTGCGTAGTTGCTATAGCCAAGCATCGAAGCTGCTGATAGAGCGAAATATCCGGCATTCACATTTTGATAATACTCTCCGCCAAGCATTGCTGCGTCCATCAGAGCAGGAGAGCCTGTAGATGCGCCGACGCCTGCGAGCAGTCCTGGAATGCCGCCTATTGAGTATCCGCCCATAAGGGAGCCAGCAGCGACAAGACCCATGTTGCCTGTTGCCGCGCCGGCGGCCTCCATCAGATATCCATAATTTGTGCCTGGAATTCCGGCCTGCAGCTGGTAGAGCGCGCTTGTACCTAGTGCTGCTGCAGCCGGGTTTCCTGAATATGACGCAGCTAGCGAAGTTCCTATACCTAGAAGTTGGCCGGAATTGAGGCCTGCGCCAAGTTCGGATCCTACAACATACGATACTGATGAAGATATTGCACCTGGAACAGCGACAGGCAGGGCCATCTGCAAGGCGGACATAGCGCTGTATGGAGTGAGCCCCTGAGTTGCCGCTCCAACCGCGAGGCCTATGCCTGCTGAGGAGCTTCCAGCAATAGACGGCATCTGGTCAAGAAGTATGTAGCTTAACTGGCCTGCATTCATGTACTCTGGATTGGTTGCGGTTACCATGTAGGATCCGTTTGCAATCTGCGTGTATGGCAGGCCGGTAGGAGGTACTCCCAGTACGGAGCCAAACTGATAAGGATTTACATTGTAGCCTCCAGGATAACCTCCTCCGAGATATGAAGGTATAGATGTCTCAAGAGACGAGCCCATGTTTGATGCGAAGTCTTCGGAGGCATAAGCTGCTATGCCGCTTCCGAGGTTTTGTGAAACCTGTGAAGAGAGGCTGCTGCTGAGCTGTGCCGTAAGCTGTGATGAGAGGTCAGAGGCAAGCTGTGTTGAGAGCGACTGGGATATGTTCTGAATGAGATTTTTGCTGAGCTTTGTTGTGGTGCTGTTTGAGATTGCCGATGTGCTTGCTGAATAGATGGATTGGTTGAGCTGGTTCTCCAGGCTCTGGTTTATTAGCAGGGATATGTTGCTCTGAAGTCCTGCTGTTGCAAGGGCAGTCGGTATGCTGTTCTTCAGTGAAGTTGCCAGATCTGCACCTATCGCGGTTGAGAGTGTCTTTGAGAGGATCGGCTGCATTGTCTTGGATAGATTGCTGTTTATGCTTGAGGCTATATAAGAGGATATTTGGCTTGGGGAAGGCCCTGATGTTCCAGGAAGAGTGTTATCTCTCGTATAGTTGATAGTTCCTGCAGCTACTATCGGTATTACCTCGGATAATGATTGCGATAGGCTTTGCGAGAGTGTGGGAGGCAGGTTGTTGTATAGCGATGAGCTTAGCGAGGCTCCAAGTGAGACTGCTATTGCCTTTGGAAGAACAGATGCCATGCTTGCTGGAAGTGTGTAAGAGAGGCTTTGCGAGAGAGTGGAAGATAATGGGTTTACATATGATTTTGCTATGTTTATCGCAGTCTGGTTTGTGCTCTGGTTTACAGCGGCAGGTAAGGCAGAATTCAGCGAGTTTGAGAATACGCTGTAAAGTACAGTCTGGTTGAGCGACTGGTTTAGTGCGTTATAAATAGCATATGAAACTGAAGCCGGAAGCGTTACGTTGAAGGATATTGCATTTATAGGTATTGGCATATTTGTCGAGTATTCTGTCAGTGTGCCATTGACCGGATTTGTAGCAGGAACAGTGATATTGACATTTAGAACGGTAGGAGGTATGTTTATGGTTATGTTCTGTGCTGTGAAGGAGGGAGTTGTTGCGCTTAAGAGAGAAAGCATTGACAGAACAGTAATTATAGAGATTAGAAAAGGAATCTTGTTTTTTAGGTAAATGTTTTGACGCATGTGCTCCAATCCACAACGAGATTACGATATCAAGCTATTTATTATTATCCGTGAGAGACTAACGGCGCGTTTGCATGGAAGACATGAAGAATGTGAATATCACAAAATTATATAAATTACATCTTCCTTTTAGATTCGGTGTACCTGTGCATATAGAAAGACGACATCTGCTTTTTGCTATAATTATAATCTCAGCTTTGCAGCTTGTAAACGCATACAGTCCTTCGTTTATTCAGCTCCCGGTAGGCAGCCTTCCTCGCGGGATTGTGATAAACCCTTCGACAAATGTTGGATATGTGGCAGATTATGGAAACGGAAATGTCACTTTCATAAATCTGGGAAGCAGGAGCATAATAAATGAAGTTAACGCTGGAAGTGGAATCGAAGGCATAGCATTAAGCCCTGACAATGCTTACGTCTATGTTACTGATTATAACGGATCTTCTATAAGCGCTATAAATACCAATACGTATGCGGTTACAAAAATACCGATAACAAATAGTACGCCATATGGAATTGCCATAACACCGGATGGAGCGTATGCATATGTTACCTCTCCTGGAATACCGGTTAATGGAATACAGCCTAACAGCACAGTATATGTAGTAAGCCTTCAGACTGACAAACCGGTAGCTCAAATTAAAGTAGGCAGGGGCGCACAGGGAATTGCAATCTCTCCAAACGGCAGATTTGCATATGTAGCAAATTATGATGACTCGTCCGTCAGCATAATAAACACCACTACAAACAAGGTAATATCAATAATCACTGTAGGATACGGAGTGGACAACATCGCCATATCACCTAATGGAAATTATGTCTATACCAGCAATTATAACCTGCCTCTTGAGCTCTATCTTGGAAGGCAGTTTAACGGAAGCTCAAGCATAATAGACGGCACAACAAATAAGTTTGTCAAGACAGTCATTGCAGGCGAGGGACCTGATGCGGTAGCCGTTTCCCCGACAGGAGCATATGCATATGTAACAAATGCGGGGGACGGAACAATCAGCATAATAAACACCACTACGAACAATGTAACAGGAACGATAGTCGCAGGAGGATTTGCAAAGAGCTTCTTTGACGGAATAGCCATATCATCAAATGGAAACTACGCGTATCTTGCGAACCCTTATAACAATACTTTGGAGATAATTGACCTCAGGCTTGTGACAGTGCAGCCGCCTAAGTTTTCAGTTATACCTGTAGTTTCAACATCACAATCGGTGAGTTCTACGCCTAGTGTGCCTTCGCAGAGTTCCGGCAGTGGAAAGAGCAGTTCAGGCACAACGTCAACTACACCCGCAGTAAGCCAGCAGGCAAATAACTCCCCTAATTACACAATAATTTATGCAATGATGGGCGTGATAATAATACTGCTAGCTTTGGTCATCGCACTGCTTGTGAGAAAATCCGGAAAGTAGACAATTTTGCCAGCCGAATCCGGGTGTTGATTGATTGTTGCTTCTCGTTTATTGCTGAGGAAAGAATTAGGCAGCTGCATGGATGATGAAGCGGCTTCTGCTATTGCGTTTGATTGCTTGTTGTGGTTAATTCTGAACCTGGAATAGTTTTGTCATCTCCTCAAGATTTGTTATTCTGTAGTTCATTCCATATAGATGGTGGACCTCCCTGCCTACCACACGGATTATGC
The DNA here is from genome assembly GCA_021804095.1 of Microcaldota archaeon. GTDB lineage: Archaea > Micrarchaeota > Micrarchaeia > Micrarchaeales > CABMGC01 > JAJZIZ01. The sequence goes on from JAJZKQ010000005.1 coordinate 19,380, forward strand.
TTAGATCAAAGGAGTTGAATACTGTTTGGAGATGTGCAAGCTGGTTGCTAAGCACGTCCATTGCTTCTTTCTGGCTTACTCCGACTGCGGTGGATTCTATGTACATTATACTGTATGTTGGCAGCTCTCCGTCTGAGATTCTGTCTATTCTTGTCTGGATAATGTTTATCTGGCGTTCTATCTCCTTTATTGTAAGGGCATTTGGCGTTGTATTCTGCTCTTCCCTTGAAAGCTGGAATTCCAGATATCCTCTTTTGCCTTCTAGTGCCTCCCTATATTTCTGTACATCCTCTGCTACAGATATAAGGTTGAACTTGAAGGTAAAATTTGTATTCATTAATATCCTTTCCCATTTTTCCGGTCCTGATGAGAGATTTTCTTCTTCTCCTGGAACAATGTTCTCAGCTGAGAACACATATTTGTAGATATTGCCGGTTAGATAGCCTGTTGCGTAATAAAGCCCGTTTGCATTTTTGATAACACAATTTTGGGTTTCCGGCACCATATGTGTCTTGGATAGCTGTATCTGTACATTCATACGCTTGGTTATGAATGGAAATACCAAAAAGTCGGCGAAGTTCATGGCCATTATAAAAAATAACACTATTATGCCTATTGCAAATACTATGGGAGAGAGGATACCATAGTTTGACGCGTTGGATAGAACAAGCACTATGACTGCAATCGATGTTCCCATGTATAATATAGTTTCCATCTCGACCATTAAGAACCACCAATTGTCTTCTGATGCATTCTCTCGCTTATAGTCTCGGTAGGTATCATGAAGTCCGGCTCCACGAACGAGAGAATTTCCTTACCTGTCACTACTGAAGCGGTTACGCCGAGAGTGGCGCTTATGCCTCCTGCAAGGTCCTCGGCCTGTGAATAGGCAATGTTTGCCGCTTCTTCTTCTGTGCCGCCTATTGCGCTTACCATTGCATAAAGTACAAGAGACTGTGATCTTGAACTGCTGACATTGTCAAGGAGGTTTCTCCACATTGTTATCTCCCCTCTTATGCGCTCCTGCTCTCCGGATTTTGAAGAGCCCGGATCTTTTGAAGCCTGTATGTTCCTGTATCGCTCTTCTGATCTGTTGAGTATATCCCGAAGTTTGTTTATGTACTCATCCTTGTTTATCATGTATAGCTGTGCTGAAAGCTTTATAGGATTCTTGCTTAGAGTAAGTATCCTCCCGAACATTTTAGATATCTCAGTCTTCTCCTCGTCATTCATTTCTGTGGAGGAACGATACATCGGTATTTTTACAAATGCGCTTCCGTATATCTTTCCGTTTTCCCTCCTGACCATTGCGTTTTCAGATGGGGCAATTGTCGAAGCCTCGCCATCTCCGAGGATAAGTGTTCTGTCTTTTCTCTTCTTTACAGCATCTAGGAGATATAGATAATCTTTGGTGAGGAATGCTGCAAGCGAAACGAAAATGGCTATTATAGCAAGCAGCGTGTCTAATACAGATATATGTATTACCTGCGAGATTACTGCGAATACTATAGCCATGGCAGTAAGCATACCGAAGAGCATGAATCGCGTGTTAGGCATTGGACTCAACCTTGTGATGAAGCTCTGTTTCTAGTGTTTCTCTGACAGTTTTGGTGTTATAAAAGAATACTGTCTTTTTGGTTAATTCAGAATACATGTTATCGTTATGGTAATTCATCTTTATATGCCTTTTTTGTCTGACGGTTATCCTAATAGTTGGTTCCGGATGTGAAAAAATAAACTCCGTATTTACAGCTTGGGTGCTAAATCCGTGGTTGTAATCGTTCATATCTTCAACCTTGAGGAGAGCTGTGACATTCCGCCTATGAATTCTGCTATTTGCATGATTATCGCATAGGTAAGGGCCATTATCAATGCCGGATAGAATAGCACTGAAAGCCAGTATGCATCCATTGATACCTGAATGTTGTTTAGTGTCTGCACCAGTTGTGAGTTCGGATTAAGCGCATTTGTTATAGCGCCGGTGCCTGAGCCGAACTGCTGCAGCTGGGCCGTATTATAATTTGCCTGTGAGAGAGTAGTACCGCCGGTGAAGTAGTATGCAACTGAGAATAGCAGAGGAAGTGCTACATAGAAGCCTATCGCAATGGCTATCATCATGCCTCCCATTGATCTGGTAGGTATTAGGGATCTTAACACGACTCCAGGAACCAGGAATACAGGTATTGCTATGTACATGAATGCCATTATAGCCCAGAATTCAGTATATAGAAGGGCAAGCACATCCAGTTGAAGGTCTATCATGGTAAAGGCAGGGATAAAGAAAAGGTACTGCAGAGTATATTTGAAAGGTTCCGGTATGAAGGAACATCCGAGAGGTCTGCATACCTGAAGATTGATGCCTATGTAGAAGCTCTCGACTGCGACTATATCAAAAAGCCGGTAGAGCTCTGTTTGAAGCGCCGTTATTGTATTCATTATATAGTTTAGGGATGTGACATATGGATTTGTAGAGACTATAAGACCAGGAACAAGGCCGAATAAGACCCCTGTGACAGTAAGAAATAGAACTACTATGATCGCACTTGCAAGAGCTTCATAATATTCACCTATTCCAAAATTTTTTATTCTTTCGTTCTTTAGCAGGATTCCTGCACCGAAAAGTACGCTTGCAATAGAGAAGGAAACGAAGACTGCGAGAAGTGCTATAGGCATCCAGCCCATCCAGTAGCTTGATAGTGCAGAGCTTATCTGGAGGCAGTACCATGGGGCAATTTGCTGGATTGTGCCGCTGCTGAGAAAACCACTGCAGCCTGTTCCTGCATATCCCTGCGATGAAGACTGCGCCGTTATGAAATGTGGAATCAGAGATAAAGCCATGAGAAAAATAAATATCTTTATTCTTGACTTCATAATACCACTATAGGATTCTTATCAGCAATGAAAGTAGATCCATCCGTTCCCCTATTGCCTGCGAGAAATCAATTATGAATACATCTACTATTACAAGATTTATTAAAGGTATCAAGGTTAATCCGACCCAGATAATTCCAACGTATGCAAAAAGATAAGTTGGCAGTATTGTTGCAAGATTATTGCCTAGGAGGTAGCTGAAATATACTCCGGCACCATAAAGGACGCTTGTGACGCCTCCTGTGGCTACTCCGGATATAAGCAAGCCGCTCATGAAAGATATGCTTGCTGGATAGACATTGTCAACTGCGACGTTTATGAATCCATAGTCTATTATGGTAAGTATAGGGTACAATATACCAATTCCCAGTGCGAATGCAATCATTGCCCCGCCGAAAGTGCGGGATATCCCGAATATCCTAGCTATAAGCCCTAGCGACATTAATATCGCAAATATTACTGCTGCTGATGATAGTATTATTAACTGGAGGTCGTTTCCTAATACAAACACATATATTGCGTCTACAAATGTGCCCAGATATTTATAGGATATATCTGCACTTATGAAAGTTATTTGCGCTGAAAGCTTTCCTGAAAATATGCTTCCAAAAAAAGAGGGATAGCTTATGCTTACTCCGAGAGTAGGCTGCACAGTACCCATAATGAGCATCATATAATATTGTTCAAGATTGAGCCTTCCTGAGAAATAGTTGAATGTTGACATATCACATACAGATAGGGAATAGATGTTATACATGGAGCCGAGGCATTCTGTAGGCACTATTCCCATATTGGTATTAAGATATCCGAGTGGAAGATTATAGATGATGTTAGCTGCATATGCAAAGGCTATTATGAGAACTATCGAGAGAAGTACATCATATATTTTTACCCTTGTCCATACAGTTATGTCGCTCCTTCCGGTAAACCTGAATAGAGAGTATATTAAGATGAGTATTCCAAGAACTGCGACCGCAGCTATGCCTGCAATGGAGAACCATGCTGTATACATAGGCTGGAAACAGGAGTAGAGGTTAGTCGCAATGCAGTTTCCGCCTGGAGTCACTATCTGCAGGATGTATAATTGGATAATATTCTGAATAAACATCATATTAACCTCTCTAAGAGCCTTCCGCTTGTAAGTGAAGGAGAGCCTAAGAAATCGCCTAGGGCTTCAAGCAGATCAAATGATATCAGTAATGCTATGGAAAAACCTATCAGGTTTAATACGGCAGTGCCTATGTAGCTTATGTATGCGTCTATAAGCTGTATGAATACCTGTCCTGGGTTCAGAAATGGAAGGCTTGCTATGAATGTAAGTATTGATACGCCGCTTAGTGGATTCTTAAGTGATAATGTTGATAGTTGGGTTGGTAGGCCTGCAGCGTTAGTTAGAAACCAGCTGTATATAACTGATGGAGACTGGCAGTTTCCAAATCCGGAATTTGCAGAACTTGATACACATGCTGAATTAGTAGCAGTATATATCTGAGATGAAGCAAGTGCAGTGACAGGATAGTATAATGCAGGAAAGATCAGGTAGAATGATATGAACAATGCTAAAAGTGCGCCTCCAGCAGCTCTTGTCCATGGAAATGATCTTAGAAGTACTCCCAGATATAGGAAGGCTGGAAATAGAAAGTATATTGTGAGCAATAGGAAATTTGTAGTGACACCCAGGAAGAGTGTTATTGAAAGCGGAAGCAGAAGGAATACTACAAGCTGATAATACATCTGAACTCCGTCAAGTGGTTTGAATGTTATTGTTGGCACGAAAGTTGAGAGACCCGGTGTAGCCGGGGATGTTGTAAGGGAGAGTGAACTTATAAGAGAGTAGAAAGGTATATTGGCAAAAGTTAGTATGAGTGTTGAGATAGACGGACCTATTTGTGTATTTATTATATTTTGGCATATACCCATGTAAAGTGCACTGCCGTATTGGGGTGAAGGCTGGCTGCTGTATGAGCTTGCAAGAGATCCGAAAAATCCAGCATATGCAGAAGTTGCTGCAAGCGAGCCGGCTATAACCCCTATAAGGATTATATTTAGTACGCTTTCCAGTACTTCTGTTCTGGAAAACTGTACAAGCTTGCTTATTCCAAACGCATATCCTATTCCATATGCAAGTGCAAGTATACAGAAGACTGCAAGAACCACTAGTAGTGCCAGCTCAGCTATGTTAAGGCCAATATTCCCATTTACAAATATGCTCGGGAAGAGTTGAGCATTGCCTCCTCCGGTTGGCGCTACTTCGCCTCCGCCTGCGGCTACTTCACTTAAACTGGTAGACGGCAATGTTACCTGGTTGTTATAAAGGGCACTGCATGTCTGTGTTGCAAATGTGCCTAGAAAGCCTGAAGGAGCAGAAGGGGAAGACGTAGCAGATTGTGCGCCTACAGTGCCTATAAGAAGAATGCATAAAAATATCAAAGCAAGAAGTTTTCTCATTATACCACTATAGAAGCCTTCCCAACCCCAACAGGCTTGTGTCCCCTCCTAGAAGCGAGGAGATCCCTTTTATTGAAGAGAGGAGTATCAAAAGATTCATTATATTCAGAAGAACACTTGATACGAATATAATCCCATATAAGTTCGATATGTTGAATATGGAAGTGAGTATATTTTCAGGAGTGCATGAGAATCCGCCAAGGAATGTGAGTCCCGGAGAAGGAATTCCGCCGAAAGTAGGCAGTGTTGATAGGAAATCTTTTGCAGCTAGAATCAGGCCCACTCCTGGAATAAGGTATGATCCTGCAACTTCCGCTTCTCCGAAAGTTACACTCCCGCCAGGAGGCCAGCATCCATTGTAATTCAGTATGTAATCAAGTCTTGGATATACATAAAAGTTAATGAATTGGGAATCGTAATCTATAGGGCCTTGGCCTACTACAGTTACTTCTCCGGATGGAGAGGTAGTAGCAGTGGAGCTAATTTGAATTGGAAGGCCTGTGAGAAGCATTGAATTGTACGGGTTTGCTCCCTGAATTGTAGGAGGTATCCCTATAGGACTGAGAGGATTGTTGGCATTTGTAAGCGCTGCGTATTCGAAGAGGGTAAGCATAGGGTATAAGAATAGACCTACGATGACTACAGATAGGATAAGGCCTCCTGCCCTTCTTGTAATGAATGATGATCTCAATATTATCCCGGCTGCTAGCAGATATGGCCACCCAAACAGCATTATGATTATTGCAATAAGTTCTACAATTCCCAGATAGGTTACAAGCTGGGCTTCTGCTCCTATGAAGAGAGTTCCTCCCCTTATCTTCCCGTATAGGTTGAAAGGAGAGTATGAATAAGTAGCATTGAAAGCGGCAGGGCCTGCGGGAGCTATTGCAGGGCTGGCTGCGCAGGTTGCCGGATAGCAGACGCTTTCAGTTACTACAAGAGCTGAAAGAGTTCCATACCAGTCTTCAAATACGTTTAGTGCATTGATGTTTATTGCTGATTGTGAAGTGATGTTTGCTGCTATTGCGTAGGTTGCCGCAAGACCGTAGTCTATATTTGTAGTTATATCACTGCTGCCTGAGCTTGCAGGATTTATTATTCCGGAACAGATGGTAGCAGTTGGTCCCGGATTGGAGGCACCCGGAACCTGCAGGAGGGAGTTGGTAAGATCCAGAGGAGAGCTGCCCAGCTGTGCTGAACTACATATGTTAGATACCGATTGTGCAAGCTGCGCGTCTGATTGATAAATTGCGCTTCCGTAGAGATTAAGTGCTGAGATTATTATTACAATTATTACAGCTGTGCCTACTACCTGGGAGAATTCGCCTATGGCCATCTGCTTCAGTCTGCCGTTGTTTATCAGCGTTGCAAGTGCGTACATGACTATAGGTATCATTGCCGATACAAAGATACCTATTATGATAACGGGAATCCAGTTGAAAAATACATTTATGCTTGAGGTTATAGGATATGTGGATTGTGCATATCCTATTGGTAAATAGGATATAGAAATGAGAAGAATTGAGAGAATTATAGGTAAAATTTTTCTCATCGGATCAACTCCAGAAAGGTCCGCTTCCAATCATGCTCCCTATTGTGCTTATGCCCTTATTAAGACCTATCGCAAAGCCTATGGTTATGCCAACATCAAGCCCTATAAGGAATATTGACTGGAATAAGAACTGGGCAGTATATTCGGTGAAATTGTTTATTACCCCAGGCAGATTGTAAAGCCCGGTTAATACCTCTTTTCCTGCTGATGCAAGGCCTCCGTTTGAGCTTGCTATAGCCCCCCAAAAGTTCAAAGGTATGCCTATTAATGGAGTAGTCTGCGACGGACATACACCTATGCCGTCAAGATTGCAGTCTACAGCAGGGTTGTTTAGAAGCTGGTTGAGAGGCAGAGAATTAAGCTGGTATGGGAGAAGCTGTGTGGCGTAAGGATTGCACCCGGTCAGGCTGCCCAGGCAGTATGTCCAGCTTACTACATAATAATTCATTGCTATAGTAAGTGGGAAAACAAAATAGAATGCTATGGCTATTGCTATTAAAGCGTTTGAAGCTTCACGAAGCCTTGGCCCAGTAAATGATAAAGACCGCATTATTATCGCTACAGGGATTACAAGAGTAAGCGAGAGGGATTCTATTGCATAAAGAGCCAGGAATATCACAAACAGGAGGCCAAACGTCACTACGACCAGTGGCTCTAGAATTAGATACAGTATCGAGTTATAGTCGTATATTATGGTCGCTGGCTGATCATTGCCTCCTACTGCGATGGCTGGAAGTATATTCAGCCCAAGTAATCTTCCGCTCGTTATAGTTATTGGTGGTATGAAACTTGCTGCCAGAGATAGGACATAGTTCACTATGAATGCATCTATTATGAATAATACACCTGCAGACCACATCTGACTGGTAAGCTGTATCCCTTTGTTGAAAAGAAGGTTGCTGATGTAGTAGTTTGCAAACTGGAATGGATCACTGTAAGTATATGATGCCCCTTGTGTCAGTGCTCCTCCAACCTCGCAAGCTGCAAGTGATGCGGTAAGCAGCACCGCTATGAGTACAATGCTGAATATGCCTTGTATGTATTCGTATTTTACGGCACCTCTGAGCTTTTCTCTCATGTCGGATGGCAGAAGCCCGCTTATTGCATATACGGCAGAGGTGACCATCAGTACCCCGATAACCAGCAGCACCGTAACATTGATCCAACCGTCATAATTAAGGAACTGTATATTGTATTGGCATTGGCCTATGAATCCGGTGGATAAGAGCAAAAATGGTTCCATAATTACACGAGTTTGAGTTTTCTGCCTAGGCTGAGCCTTATGCTTCCGCCTAGCATCTTGGCTATGTTATCAGTAAGTGAATAAAGAATCATTAGGTCTATTACTCCGAGCACATAGAACTGTAATATCAGGTATAGGTTGTATTCTACAAGCATGTTGAGCAATGGGAAGATATTGCTTCCACTGCTAAATGCCATCGGAAGGTAACCCATTATGCTTGTGACTCCCTGTACACTGGTGGCTACGCTATTTCCTGTAGGGTTGTTGAAAACGGTTGTTACTGTGGTAACTATCGAGGAACAGGCTGAGCTCAGGAATCCTTGTGGCAGATTTGCAGGATCTTGACAGAAGGAGAGGGCTGAATTTGATGCCTGGATTATAGGTGAAAAACTGACTGGGCCTAAAGGAGTGCAGAAGTTGGTTCCTACTACACTGCAGAACCAGTTCGATATTGGAGCATTAAAGAGTATCAATATTGAAGGCCATATTATGGCTATGCCTATTGCAAATGCGATGAGTGTTCCGCCTATTCCTCTAAAAAGAGGAAGAGACCTCATCACTATGCCTATGGGAAAGAGTACTGCAAGTCCTAAGAAGATAAGGAAAGGAAGTATAACTATCTGGGAAGAATAGAATACCATAGCTGGAACTACAAGGTATATTACGAAATCGGTAAGCAGGGAAGAGAATTGCCCAAGATATATGATATTTACCCCCAATAGAAAGCTTTGATACAAGTATACACCACTTACTCCGGAGCGAAATACTGGGAGGGCAGCAAGCGCAGGCAGTAATGTATCCAATGCCGGATTTGGAATAGGAATTCCGGAAAAAGATAGACTTATTGACTTTACAAATGATACATCAAATATGTAAGGTGCAAAATTGTCTATAGAAAGATTAGCCTGATTGTTTACAGTACAGAGATAGTTTTCTGAATAAAGTGCGAGGCTCTGCACGCTTGTAGGATATCCCTGTATTGCAGATGAGCTCCCATTTAGGATGAGGCCCATGCTGCTTATGAATGATATCGAAAGAAATACGATAGCTATAAGGACTGCTGTTTTTATTACCTCCCAGTATTCCTTCTGGAGCCAGTTGTTTATGTTGGATGAGGGAATGAGTTTGCCAAGGGCGTATGCTACCGCGATTACAAGAAATGATATCATCAATGCAAGGATTGAAAGCGCTATTGCGCCTCCAGGTATGTTATAAGAAAGACCGTAGGTATTCATCAGGCTTTGGAAACTTGAAGACGAGGCGCCTGTTACAGCTGCATTGCCGGAAGGGATAGTGGTTCCTGTTTGTGCTCCGAATAGTGTATTGCATTCATAGCTTGGGCTGAAGGCAGGTATGCCTATTATCGTTGCGTGTACAGAGGATACCATGAAGAGGGCCAGAACCAGAGATATAAGTCCTGTTTTTGCTGCCCTATGACTATCCATGACTGTTTATAATATAACAAGCTATAAAGTATTGACGTAAAGATCGAAATATGGAAGTCAAATTTAGAATTTCATATTTAGGTTGGATTTGCTGTTATTTTTAACTAAAAATGTTTTTTGAAGAGTAGTTTATAGGATTTTGCATCTCCAGTATCAGAGTTCTATTGGATTTTCAGGGTTGCCCCATATAGATGCTGCAATTCTTTTTTGTGTTTTTTTGACTATGTCCTCTGCGCTTTTTATATAGGAATTTATATTTTCAGCATATGTTGTTGCGGAGCTGGTTCTGCCTAGTCCGGTGAGATAATTGCTGTAGTAAGGATTGGTAAGATGATGGGTTATTGATTTGTCAATAGGTCCATACAACTTATTGTATATCCTTACATATGCACGATCAAATTGATTCCCGGTTATCTCACCTTTTTCATATTTTTCCTTTAGTTCTGAAAGTACTCCAGGAGAAGCGGATTCTTGTTGAGCAGTCTCTTGTAAGGATGGGCTGGCAGTCTCCTTTTGGAGTTCTTCTTGCGAGGAAGCTTGTTTAGCTGGCTGAGGGCTGTATTGCTTATCTTCGCTTGCGGGTTCTTTTTGAGACTCTGCCTGCGAGGAAGGTCTCCCTGTGTATTTTTCTATCTCTTCAAGTCGTTCTTTTACATTTTCATACATTATTGGTGCAATATCCTTGAGGTTTTTGCCTTCTTTTATCTTTGAATCTATCTCTTTTATAGTACTTTGAAGTTCTTCGTATGCATTTGGCCTACGTGCCTTGTCCATATTTTTTAGTTCTTTTTCAAGTGTGGTTTTTGACCATTCCAGATCAGATAGTGCAGCTTCCATATGCCCAGTATATAGATTGCCTGCTGGTTCTCTTTCAGATTCGGCTTCCTCTACATGTATCTGCCTTCTTAAGTTCTGGATTTGAGTCAGTTCCTTCCATGCGTTTCTTGAATTTAGCCTCTGGCCTGGAGAAGCCTGGAGCGGATCAAGAGTCTTGCTGAGAAGAGGAGTGAATGCCAGAAGCAGATCAGATGTGTTGTATTTTTTGTTATATGAATCTTCAAGGGATTTGAGTTTTTCTTTCTTCGCTTCTATAGATTCCTGTCTGCTTTTGATTTCCTTGCCTTCTTCTCCATATATAAGTGTTCTAAGGGCAGCCTGTTCTACATAAGGCCTTGGGGTTGGTGCGTTTTCCTCTTTCTTTTCTGAATCCGGTAGTTTTGGTTTATAAGTTCTGTAAGTATCATGTATGGATTTGGAGACGCCCCATAAGATGGGTGTTGCATAACGGAAAAATGTCCCGGAGTTTGGCGTTTTTTTCTCTTTTCCTGTATTTTTAGCTATAGGAGCTTCTTTAGAGCCTTTTGGGCCTTTCATAAGATTTAGCCTGGTTGCTGTTCCTTTTATTGCTGATATGGTAGAACCTGCCAGTGTCTGCGGCTTAAGAATATTTGCACTTGGAGTCTTTGCTGCTGAACTGCCGGGCTGAGTTCCGAGTGATTTGGAAGAGGAGCTTCCGTTCCTTGAATTGCTTTCGGAAGCTGGGCCTTTTCTGCCACGCAGAACTCTTGCTTGAGCCAAAATGCCTCCCAGAATTCCACGCCTCTTACTTTCATAATCATTTTTGCCGCCCTTGTTTTTGTATTTTGATTTGTATCTAATGAAAGGATCCAGGTATGCCCTCATTCCGTAACCGGATTTTGCCATTGATCCCCTGCTTGCACCCCCATATGAACCCATTCCACTTAGGAGCTGGCTTATTCCAAAAACATTGAAAAAGCTGAAGTTTCTTGTTGAGCCTGCGGCAGCGGCAATTAGTATTATTATTATCACTATGGGGATAAGCGCATTTACTGCACCTACAGAGAGTATAATCCATGGAATTGCAAGGATAGAGAGGAAAATGGCCGCATAGGTTGCCTTAGGCATGGCTTTTAATAGATGACCTTTAGATACTGGCTCTTGTTTGTACATCATATTTCCTTGATGCGCTAATCAGGATTAGAATAAATCCCCATATATAATATACTTATACATATGGGTTTGGTATGCATCTCCAGCGTTCTTTGTTTGGACGGAATTCTTACTCTCTATATTAAGAAAAATGCGAGTGGAGATTAATTGGAAGAGAATACAAAGAGAAGATATGATAGAATTCAGAGAGCCTATGCATAACCTTCTCCATTCTGAATCAGGGTTTAGTCCCAGGAGAGCTCTCCACGGTTCTTGTATTCTGTAACCCTTGTTTCAAAGAAGTTCTTCTCTTTCCTTAAGTCCATGATCTCGCTCATCCAAGGAAAAGGATTCTCTGTGTTGAATACTTTCTTCAGGCCTATGCGCTCAAGCCTTCTGTCTGCAATATAATACATATAGTCTTTTATCATTTCAGTATTCAGGCCCAGGATTCCGTTAGGGAGTGCGTCTTTTGCATATTGGATCTCCAAGTCTACGCCTTTGAGAATGATATCAGTTATCTGTTTCTTGAAGTCTTCGGTCCATATCTCAGAATTTTCTTCGACTATCTGGTTTATAAGATCGGCACCGAAGGCCAGATGGACTGTTTCATCTCTCAATACATATTGGAATTGTTCGCCTACGCCGACCATCCTATTGCTTCTTAGAAGATGGAGCATCATTGCGAAGCCTGCGTAGAAGAATACACCCTCCATTACTATGTAATAACCCACCAGATCGTAGACGAATTTTTGTATATTTTCATTTCCTACAGTGTTGAAGTTTGGATCAAGGACCGATTTGGTCAGATTTACTACATACTCGTCTTTGGCCTTTATCGTAGGTATGGTATTATACATATTGTATATTTCGTCAGGGTCCAAGCCTAACGAGTCGCAGCAGTAAAGGAACATCTCAGTGTGCACTGCCTCTTCATAAGCCTGCCTTAGCAGGTACTGCCTTGATTCGGGATTGGTTATGTGCCTGTATATTGAGAGGATTATGTTATTTGCAGTCAGGCTCTCTGCCGTGGAGAAGAATCCCAGATTCCATAATATCATTCTTCTCTCATCCTCTGACAGCCCCCCTTTCTTTTTCCATAGCTCTATGTCCTGCTGCATAGGTATCTCTTCCGGTACCCAGTTGTTTGCTACTCCTGCTTTATAATGGGTTCTGGCCCATTCGTATTTTATTGGCAGAATTTTATTAGGATCTACTTCTGATGCGTTGAGAATTTTTTTCATTTGGTTCACCTTATTATTGGCATGCTTCGCACTCTTCGTCTTCCCCCATTGCTCTTCCATCTATTCGGCATACCTTGGATTGTAGGTCGAAGTCCTGCGCCTGTACTGGTTCGACGGCTTCGGCTATGCGACTGGAACTTGACTCTTCTTCCGCTTTCGCCGAGATTGGATGCACTTGAATCGGAGCGGTCTCTGGATTTGTTTTCTCTTCGCTTGCAGGATTTTCTGAAGGCAGGTAGGTATACGAACTTGGCTGACGCTTCGGCTCCTGCTTCTCAGTAGTCTTGGTCTCTATTACTATAGGAGCTGTTCTGTTGGTTATCTCGAGGGTGCTTTTCTCTATGGTAGATGCGGCTATTGTCCTCAGATAATATGTTGATTTGAGGCCCATTTTCCAGGCATATAGATATATTTCGGAGAGCCTCTTCCCTGAACTTGTTGCTGAGAATATGTTCAGGGACTGGCTCTGGTCTATCCATTTTGCCCTTCTTGCTGCTGACTCAATCATCCATTCCGGATCTATGTCAAATGCTTCCTTGTATTTGTCCTTCAATGCCTTTGGTATTGATTCTATCTGCTGCAGGTTTCCGTCATTCTCCTTTATCTTTTCAAGCATTGTCTTATTCCAGAGTTCGTTTGCTTTTAAATCCTCAACTAAGAAAGTATTTACCACAGTGAATTCGCCGCTCATGTTTGATTTTACATATATGTTTTTGTATATTGGCTCTATTGATGGATAACATCCGGCTATATTGGATATTGTTGCGGTAGGAGCCAAAGCCAGGGTGTTTGAGTTTCTCATGCCATGCTTTCTTATTGATTCCCTGACAACTTCCCAATCCATCTTTGATGTTCTTGGTACATCTATCTTCATCTCTCTCTCTTGTTCTAAGATATCTAAAGTGTCTATAGGTAGAATGCCCCTGTCCCATTTAGAGCCTTTGAAAGTTTCGTATGCTCCCCTTTCCTTTGCAAGTTCTGAAGATGAGAGTATTGCATAGTAGGATATGAATTCCATGATCTCGTCTGAGAAATCAAGAGCCTCTTTGGAATCAAAATTCTTTGAGATAGAATAAAGTGCATCCTGATAGCCCATTATGCCAAGGCCTACAGGCCTATGCCTCATGTTTGAATTTCTGGATTCCGGAGTAGGGTAATAGTTTAGATCGATTACATTGTCAAGCATGCGCATTGCTGTAGTAACAGTTTCCCTTAATGCGTCCTTGTTTATTTCCCCATTCGAGATATGCTTTGCCAGGTTTATTGAGCCTAGGTTGCATACGGCTGTTTCATCTTTAGATGTATTTAACGTTATTTCAGTACAGAGGTTGGAGCTGTGAACCACTCCAATGTGGTCTTGCGGTGATTTTATATTTGCGGGATCTTTGAAGACTATCCATGGATGACCTGTCTCAAAGAGGGAGGTTATCATTTTGCGCCATAGATGCTGTGCCTTCATCTTTTTGAAGAGCCTTATCTCACCTTTGGCTGCCTTATGCTCATACTCTATGTATTTTTCCTCAAACTTCTTCCCGTATGTATGGTGAAGTTCTGGAACTTCATCTGGTGAGAATAGTGTCCAATCCGAATCTTCAATCACTCTTTTCATGAATAGGTCAGGTATCCAGTTGGCAGTATCCATGTCATGTGTCCTTCTTCTTTCATCCCCTGTACTTTTTCTGAGGTCTAAGAAGTCTTCTAAGTCCAGATGCCATGTTTCAAGATATGCACATGTTGCGCCTCGTCTCTTTCCGCTTCTGTTTATTGCCACTGTCGTATCATTAGCTATCTTTAGGAAAGGGATGACACCTTGGCTCTCGACATTAGTGCTTTTTATTAGAGAACCTGTTGCCCTTATGTTAGTCCAGTCATTGCCTAGGCCTCCTGACCATTTTGAGAGCTGTGCGTTGTCACCTATGCTCTTGAATATGTGAGTCAGATCGTCTTCTACTGTCGTAAGGTAACAGGAACTTAGTTGGGGCTTTACAGTTCCCGAATGGAATAATGTTGGTGTAGAAGGTATGAATCTGAGTGAAGAGATCGTTTCATAAAACTTCATCGATTTTGAATCCCTATCTTTTTCATTTATGGAAAGCCCCATTGCAACACGCATCCAGAAGAATTGTGGTGCCTCGATAGGCAGTCCTGTCTTTTTGTCTTTTATGAAGTATCTGTCATATAGAGTTTGGATGCCTCTGGAATTCATCAGCATGTCCCTTTCAGGAATAAGTATTCTTGAGAGCTTTTCAAGATCAAACTTGAGCAACTCCTTATCGAGAAGGCCTTGCTCAACTCCTTTTTTTATGGCATTGGGAAAGGACTTTGAATAAGACTCATTTATGTCCTTTGAAGATCCTGGATTTAATGCTTCCTTGTATAGTGATGATAGAAATAGCCTGGTAGTTATGGTTTCGTATGAGGTTGGATCTTTTTCTATCATTGCCTTGGCTGACATTACTGCAAGCTTGGCAAGATCCGATGTCTTTATGCCTTCATATATTCCCGCTTCTATGCTCCTTACCAAGTAGTCTATGTCTACAACGCCTTCAAAGCCTGCAGAGGCCCTTGCTACATGAGCCCTGAGTTTTGCGTTGCTGAAGACTTCCTTGCTGCCGTCTCTTTTTGTAACTGAGATTTTTCCGGATTCTATCTCTTTTATTATCTCTTTCTGGCGAAGTTCCCTTATTTCTCTGTGGCGCTCCCTGTAAAGTATATATGCCTTTGCGACATCGAAAAGGCCAAACTCCATTAGTGTCCTTTCTACAAGATTTTGGATTCCCTCGACGTCCGGTGTCTTGTATCCTTTATACTGTACCTCTATTCCTTTAAGGACATGTTCGGTAAGTGCGTTGACATCTATATTTGAAGTGTTTCCGCGGGTTGCAAGGATTGCCTTGCGTATAGCGCTTCCTATCTTTTCAGGTCTGAATTCGTCTATCTCCCCATCTCTTTTTTTTACGTTAGAAAATTTGTCCCATACCATATAACCAACACACAACACATTGTATATACGAGCTCAGAAACCACCATATGTTGTGGTTAAGAAGCCCCTACCATATTGGAAGGCATCTATATAAACAATTTCCATTTAGTAGATTTCGTAGAGTATTTGGATTTTGATGTGAAGTATATAAATGTATATCATCTCTCAGGCATAGAGGACATGCTGAGGGAATTATCTGCCTTTCTCCTTTGGCTTCTTTGCATGCAACCTGTAGAGTTTTCCTAGCGAATAATAGGACAGAATCAGATTTGCCAGTATTGCTATTCCTATCAGCCATTCCTGGTTTGATGCTACAAAGGAGATTGCTCCGCTTACTCCGATAATATTTACACCTATGCCGTATAATATTGTTGAAAGTATTGGAGAGCTGCAACCACAGCTTGTAATCAGACCTCCTGCTATTGTAGTAATTGCGCTTGTAGCTCCTTCTCCTACTGCAAGAATGCGGTTTTTGAGTGAAATGTGAATCTGGTATATGCTTATTGTCATAAGAAGCGAGGAAGTGAGCGAAAGCATGTATATGAAATAAGACGGCAGTGTTATCAGGAAGAGGCCATGGCTGCTTACTGTTATAAGAAAATGAATCAGAAAGTAATAAAGGATTGCAATTACAGCAAACGCCAGGACCATTATAGGAGAGGAGAATATGCGCTTGAGAAATATGTATCTCATTTTATTTTGGGCATTCTTGGGCATGTTCAATACCCATTTGCGCTCTCAATTGCCTTGATTGAAGAGAGAGAGCATACTGGCGCATTGTTGTTTATAGATGAACATATCATTGCCACATAGAGATCGGCGGCGGCGTACTCAACTAAGCCGAATGAGGAGTTGTTTGGATTGGATAGCTGCGCCAGAACTTCGGCATGCGTCATGTTTGTAAGTTGATATTCGTTGTTTCCTATGGAGTTTCCTACGTCCACTGCGTCGGCACCTCCAAGCTGATAATCGCCCCATATAGTATATGGTGTTCCCTGGAAAGCGGTAGCCTGAACTCTGCTCAAATTCAGAATGTAGCTGAAGGAGTCTATATATGCAGTATTTCCTGTTGCATTTACGTTCTCTTCTATTATGGATATTGGATTAAGGGCAAAGCCTCCGCGTATGGGATGCGTGTCATCTATTGCTATGAAGTTCAGGTACTTGCTGTTGTAGAATGAACCGAAATCATCTGAGGATTGGTTGTATCTCCCAGGCGCCCAATATAGAGTAGGGAAGTTGGAGTCTCCGAATGAGCTGTATCCTTTGAACAGTGCAGAGAAATTTCCGAATCTTGAAAGCGCTAGAGCCATTGCCCATCTATTCTCTCCGCAGAAGAAGCAGGTTATCGAGCCCAGATATATTACTGACGGCTTTCCGTTTACTATGAATGGAGGAACTTTATTGGCAGTGACTCCCCCAACAAGGTTGCCGAATGTTCCATTTAGATACATAGCTCCTGCTTTCTCGAAGTATGAATCTGGAGCATTGTTTATTATTGAAAGTTCTGAAGAGTTAAGCTGTGTGTTTATTCCGGTAAGTCTCTGTCCGAATGTCATGTTTGTAGTTATTGGAGGGTCATTAGGCAGGTAGTAAAGTGGAGTTATAAGACTGCTGGTTATGTTGTATTTTGCATATGATGCCTTGGGCAGGGCTGAAGATCCAGTGCCATTTATATAAACGGTTTTATATACGATTTCGCCTTTAGTCAGGAGGGAGTATGAAGATATAATCAGGGCAATCATGCTTATCGCTATTGCCAGATAGCATAATCTCACGAATCGCTTTGATGTCTCTGTTTGTCTTTTTTTGATCCTTCTATTTTTTGGCATTTAGACTAATCCTTTTATTTCGATTTATTTCGAATTACTGATATTGTATTTTATATATGAGCATATATAAATTATTAGTTAGGAATTAGGTTGTTCTTTGGAGAGTTTATCTCAAATAACTACTAGGAGAGTTAGTCTTGAAGGAGAGGTGCCTTTTACAGATGCACACTGCCATCTTGATCTCTTTCCGGAGCCGGAGAAGACATTCCTGAAGGCACGCAAAGCAGGAGTAGGAGTAGTCATAACCGCAGGAGGGAATGCGGAAGGTAACATGAAGACATTAGACATTGTACATGGCGGGATTTATGGAGTAGTTGGCATCAGCCCGGAATTTATGCTTTCGGAAGCTTGGAAGATAGACGAATTGAAGGATATTTTAAAGATGAATAAGAATATTATAGGGATTGGGGAGATAGGGCTCGACGCTGTGATGGCTGAAAAATCTTCTCTTGAAGTTCAGGAGAAGGGCTTCATAAAACAGCTTGAGATAGCTTCCTCAATGGAGCTTCCGGTGGTAATACATTCTAGAAGATCACTAAATAGAACATTTGAGATACTGAAAGAATCTGCAGTGAAGAATGTTGTTTTCCATTATTTTGAAGGTAATGAGAATGATGCCATAGCAGCAGAGAAGGAAGGATGGCTGGTTTCGATACCGCCTATAGAATCATCAAGGCTTAAAAGAGTAATAAAAGTTCTTGACATAGACAGCATTGTTGCTGAGACAGATTCGCCTGCTGTAGGAAAGGAACCTTCTGATGTGTTATCAGTAATTGAAAAAGTAGCTTTACTTAAAGGCATATCTACAGTAGAGGCTGGCGAAAGAATGACCAAAACCATTAAAGAATACTTCTACGTATAATGTATGAGGGCCCGTAGCTCAGCTTGGACAGAGCGGCAGACTTCTAATCTGATGGTCGCGGGTTCAAAGAAATTCCCATGAATTTTGAAAATCCCGCCGGGCCCGAATTTAGGTGTTTTATATGACAGATGAAGACAAAAAGCATGAGGAGACAATATCCCAGATAAAGCAGCAGATAGATGTATTGCTGAATGACAACAGCGTGCCTAGGAACGTAAAGAGTGCACTTGACGAGGCTAAAGGTGCCTTGGAGAAGGATGAAGGCTATGCGGTAAAAGCCTCGAACGCAACCTACAAGATAGACGAGGTAAGCAATGACATAAACCTTCCACCATATGCGAGAACAGTCATATGGAATATACTAAGTCTGCTTGAGTCAGTAAAAGATTAAGATGAAGATTAAAGAGATGCAGTTACGAAAGCTGCTTAGCCAATTCCATCTAACTGAATTTGAGACTGAGGTTTTGATAGCAACCGCGTCGATTGAAGAAGGAAAAACACTCACATACAAAGAATTGGCAGAAAGAATAGGCAGGCCTAATTCATATAGGGCAGTGGGAAATGCCCTCGGAAGAAATCCCCTTGCGCCTGAAATACCCTGCCATAGAGTAATAAAAAGTAGCGGCGAATTGGGAGGTTATTCCGGAAAGGGAGGTAACCGGAAGAAGAAACGCCTACTCAGATCCGAAAATGCCATATGAATTTTACATATATTGTAAGACTAATTAGGCCACTTTTCTTGCCTTTGTAAATATCACGCCTTTGCATAGATAGGAAGTTGACATTTGAACTCAACGGACCTGGTTTTATTCCATACTGGAGAACATTATGAGATGTTTTCGTCATCAAAATATTTTATGATTTCGTCATTCATCACGCCTATCTTCGCTTTATGACTATTTGTCAACATCCTATAGAGGATTATGTGGTATCCTGAATTAATGTCCTCTCGACAATTTGTTTTCATCATTTCACCTTTTATTCGTTACTGTTTTTAAGACTTGAGTCTTCATTTTCTCCATATACGCGATGTTTGGAGTGGTATCCAGGC
>JAJZKQ010000026.1 GCA_021804095.1 Microcaldota archaeon
ATGCTCCGATCGGGATTTGAACCCGAGTTTGAGCCGTGAGAGGGCTCCGTCCTTGACCGAGCTAGACGATCGGAGCAGTAGCAACCAATTTATTGGTTGCTTCCTTATTTATATGTTATTGTGGATTTGATGTTCTCGGAGAAATATGCACCCGTAATGCTAAGCCAGATAATAGGCAACGAGAGCGCCGTTTCTATGCTCATGAACTTCGCGGAGAAGATTCACAAGGGGGAGAAAACAAAACCAATAATATTGGTAGGGCCTTCAGGCACAGGAAAGACATCTGCCGCTAGGGCTCTGGCATACGGAAACAGCTTTGAGCTTCTTGAAACAACTGCGAGCGACTATCGCGATGCTGAAACGCTTAATAGGACTATAATCCCGGCTGGAAGCAGCAGGGGATTATTTGGCAAGACGACCGTAATACTTATGGATGAGATAGACGAACTTTCCAAGAAGTATGATACGGGAGTTGAAAGGGCAGTAGACAAGTTTTTGAAGAGCACAAAGCAGCCTGTTATATTTACCGCAGAGGATTACTGGGATCCCAGTATAAGATTTCTAAGGGGAGCTGTTGAGAGAATTGAATTCAAGAAGGTAAGCCATGATGTAATTTTCGCTTTCCTGAAGAAGATAGCTGACAAAGAAGGAATCGGGATTGAAAAGGAGCTTCTGGATATGCTTGCTAAGAGATCCAATGGTGATGTGAGAGGAGCCCTTAACGACCTTGAAGCGATTTTAGGTGCAGACAAAGAGCTTATAGAGAACATAGGCATACGTGATACTAAGATGGAAATTTTCGGGGTTCTTGACAAGATATTTACCTCTGTAAACTTTGATATATCAAGAAATGCGGTTATGAAAAGCTCTGTAGATACTGATATGCTCCTGAATTGGGTTGACGAGAATATACCGGTAAGATACTCTTCAAAGATGAGCAGGCGCGATGCTTATTATAATCTAGCCAAGGCAAGCAGGTTCTCTGCTAAGGCGAATAGGACCAATTACTGGGGTTATCTAAGGTATTCAAGTGTGTTAATGTCTTCAGGTGTCGCAGTTTCCAATGATGGCTATGTTAAATTACTTAGGCAGTACAGCTTTCCTTCGAAGATAAGGCATATGAGCAACACCAAGGAGAATAGGTATGCAATGAATGAGATAGCTGACAAGCTTGGTGAAAGGCTGCATACCAGTAAAAAGAAGGTAATAAGGGATTACCTGCCGCTTATGAAACGTATCTTCGAATCGGAAATTAATAAGTTAGGAGAAAAAGAAGCGCTGGAGAAGATAAAGACGGGCTATGGGCTTGAAGCTGAAGACATAGAATTTATACTATCTTCCTGATTTTTCTTTTATTTCCTATTTCTGGCATCTTGGTCTTTGTCCAGGGTCTCTACCATCATCTCTGAAGCGATAGTAGTTGGATTTATTACATGGGATACTTCAAGATCGGTGAAATGCGTTGCAGCATCTTGACTATATGCTATTACAGAGATATTGGCATTTTGTGCCAGTTTCTTTATCACTAATACGACATATACTGCTTTGGTGCTGTCGTTTATATCCAAGATTATATCGCTTGCAAGATTAAATCTGAACTTTTCCATGTCGCTCTTTTGGGTATAATCTGCAAGATATGCGATATAGCTCTTGTCGCGAAGCATGTCCGCATTGGTCTTGTCAGAGGTTATGATTATGAAATTTCTTTTCTGCGATTTCAGCTTTTCTGCAATCAGAACATTTGTAGGTCCATAGCCCACAAGTATTATGTGGTTTTTAAGATGCCTCTTTTCTACCCTTGACAACCCTGAATAAAGTTTTTCGACTCGTTCGCTCAAAAAATCACTTGAAAGTACGGTAACTGCGCTAAGAAAGATAGTCAGTCCCGAGATTATTAGTATTATAGTAAAGACCCTGCCTATATTAGTAACTGGGACTATGTCACCATAGCCCACTGTAGATATAGTGGTTATTGTAAAATATAGGGCAGTTATTAAGTTGGTTATAGGCACGTTGAAGTTGCCGTACTGCCCTAGAACATAAGAGCCTATTGTGCCATATATTAAGACAGCCGAGATGGCAGAGGCATAAAGCAGTAGCTTACTATTTATATGCATAGCTATCTATTTGACAACTTAATTTAAGAATTTATCTTTTTTAATGGAAATGCAAGGATGGACATGTTTTCCATTTCTGCAGTCATAGGATAGCCAGACGCGCCCTTGCTTCATCTATTATTGATCTGAGTATCTCTTTTTTGTCCCCGTATGTGCTTACTTTTATGCTTGCGGCGTTTTTATGACCTCCTCCCGAATCTATCCCTGAAGAATAGATTTCTTTCATCTTCTTTATTATCTCCGGTATGTTGACTGCATCACTTACATCTCCAGCTGCGCGCATTGAAATGAATTGGTTATAATGGACTATTGCCATGTAATGCTTTCCTCCTCTCCTGTCTGCTTCTGTGAGCAGTTTTGAAGCGAACCTTCCTGGAAGGGGATATTTAGTCTCTTCAGATCGTATCTCTGAATAGTCTAGAACGATAATCTCATGTCTTCCGGCTTTCAAGTGTTTCATCTGAAGAAATGCCCTGTCTAGGACTTCATCAAGCTTTACTTTTGCATAGTTGAAGAATTCGGATTTTTTCTTTTTATCAGATAGTATGCTTTCTATTTCAGAAGGCACAAGGTTCCCATCTGCTTTTGATATTATGGTTGGATCGCTGGTGATGAGATCAAGAATTGCTGCTTCTTCTCTGCCCGTAGAGACTTGGAATCCGTAAATGCTGCTGTCACCTATCAGTGAAGCGCCTTCCATATCCTTGGTATCCGAGTCATGGAAAGCATGGGCAAATGCACATGTCAGGTATCCTGCAGTATAGTCTGAGCCGCTGCCGAAATTCCATGGATTTATATAGTTTTCAAGAGTCATGCCGGTGAAGTTTTCCTCTATTGGATGATGATCAAGCCATATTATATCGAAATTTTTGCGCAGGGCTTCGATTCCATTATTGCTGTTTTCAGAAGTACCGAAATCGGTAATCAGGAGAAGAGGTTTCTCTATTGCGCTGAAATTATTAGCTATTAAGGTATCCCATTCCGCATCAGTCTTGGTATACATTACACTCCTATGCATTATCCAGATAATATTTGGTTTCAGGCCCATTTTTTCTGATATGCCCTTTATTGATCTGTTAAGGGCAACAGCTCCGCTTGAGCCGTCTGCATCATTATGAAAGCGTATTATGACAGGAACACCCAGAATTAGCTTCCTTAAAAGAATTTCTACAGGCTTCCTGAAGTGATTCCAGAGCTTTGAAGTTGTAGTGTCTAATTCTTTTATATATGTGAGATAAGGAGTTGTTTTGAATATTTCTTTTATGCTTGAGTCTAATTTCAAGAGTATTTCATTTGCTGCAAGTTTAGCTTCTGCGCTTTCTGAAGGCAGAAGCGTGCCTTCTCCCATGACCATTCCTGTCTTTAACAGTAATGCTTCCTTTACCTCCCTTACTCTTATTTTCTTTTCGTATAAGGAAAGAAGAATGGTAGAATTTCCTGAGCCATGTTTTATAGAAGTAACTAGCTCTTCCATGTATATAATAATCTTAATTGGTGCCGTTATAATATATATTGCCTACGCATGCCTGGTTTAGGGTAGAGTTGGTTATGTAGCCGCAGTACTGGGAGTCGTTATATTCTTGTGCTAGTGATGCATAGCATTGGTAGGATGCCAGAGTTGAATTTATAGATCCGCAAATGCTTGCGTTTCTTTCCACAACCGCGCTGCTTACCTGAACTAAATAGTTGCAAGACTGGGAGTTTGTAGCGTTGTATTTGCTGCATAGCAGGCTTAACAGATTTGAGATTGTCATATTAGACGAAGAATAGTTTTTTGACTCGTTAAGGTAATGTGAGTTGTAAATTGACGAATTGTAACTGTAGGTAACACATAGGTTATATAGGGAGGGTGTATTTATTGAATTGCAGCTTGATTGGTTGTCTGTTATTTCAGAGACAGAGAAATAACAGAGGTCTCTCGCTGAATATTGCTGCCCTGAACCGGATTCGATATAGGATATTGGAGTAAGGCTGGAAGAAAATACGGATAGATTCGAATATTTGGGTATCTCTTCAGAGAGAGATATTATTCTTAAGACCTCGCTCTGGTTTGTAGTATTCGATATATTATTGCAGTAGTTTACATCTTTGCTGAATGCTGCCATCCCCAGATATATTGCCGATTCGCATTCTTTCTCATATAAGCCATTCCCTGTTTTTGAGCATAAAGACAGGTTATCCTGGGTTATTGCAAGAGAGGCAGTGCATGAGGATCTCTCAGACCCATTTAGTATCATGCATGATTTTAAGGATAATGGTGAGGCTGAACTCCCGGATATGCACTGGTATCTTAATGTCTGGTTTTCTATTCCTCTGCATGCAAGAGGATTTGAGGTTAATGACGCTATTCCAGTGTAACAGGAGACTGAGCTCTCACCTTGCATGAAACTACATACAGAAGCATTCTTTGTTGAGTATGCAAGATGATATAGACAGGTATACCTGCTCTGTAATAATACTATCGAATTGCATTCCGAGATCCCGCTTGAAGGATGCATGCTTAATAGATAACCCAATCCAGCAAGAAGAGCTGCAAAGGCGATTAAGCCAACATATACGAGAAGCTGGTCCTTTCGTTCAAGCAGATTAAAGTTGTTGGTTAGCTTTTCACGTATATTGTTTTTTCCCATTTCAGGCGACCTTGAGGATACATACCTTTGCAGAATTATCTTAGTTATCCGGATAAGCTTATTATTGTTTCTTTCTTTATAATATTCCATATTGAGCTGCGTTGATGAACAAGCGATTTGTTTCTTTGGGGGTGATCCTTCTGATTGCCGGGCTGCTGGTAGCTTTCTCTTATTCTTCGCAGGGTGGCAAGCAAGCTGGAACATTGTCAAGACAGAACATCATAATTGCGCCTAACAGTCTTGTTTACTCGCCTATAATTCTCAATAAGACAGATGTGGTGTACGTCGTTTATACATCAGATAATGTACCTGTTAATTTTTATCTTGTCAATAGTTACGCTTTTTCAGGGATAAGGCAGAATATCACCAAAGGATACCTCCCGGGAAATTTTATATCCGATTATTCCGGACGGGGGTTATATATGGCAATTAAGAACAGTTCCCGTGGGATCTTCCCATATGTAAGCAATTTCTCAAAGGATGGGTTTTCAGTGCCGACATATTATAATGGAACTGAAATTCTCGGCAGTGGAACTTATTATATGATATATGCAAACTCAGGCAATGTGCCTTCAAATATAACTTTCGGGTATGTTCTGCCTAACACAGCTATAATCAATGAGACACAGAACTTTGTCTCTTCAGGCATAAGTGTTTATGGAAGTGCTTCTGCTCTTCTATTCTTAGGAGGCATTATACTTATAGTGTGGGGAGTCATAGCAGAAGGAAAAGAAAAGAATGAACCCAAGTATAAAGAAGAAGAGATACAGAAAGCGTATAAGCAGATAGAAAGAAGATATTCTTCGAAAGGAGGTGGCTCTGCCACAAAAATAAAAACCAGAGATAAAACAGCAGGAAGGAGAAACAAGAGAAGTTCTGGTCACAGGAGTTGAAAGGAAAGGCATTCTCGCCTCGTTTTTCAGATTTTCCATTAGCTATAAAAAGATTCCACTCTTATGATTAAATGATAGGATGGCAAGAAGCAAGGTTATTTCAGGAATTGTGGGACTTGACAAGATGCTTAATGGAGGCATACCAAAATCCAACCAGATAATAATAGCCGGTGGTCCCGGAACAGGAAAGACTCTTTTATGCCTTGAGTATCTTTATAGAGGAGCTCTTTCCGGAGAGACATCCATTCTTTTTTCACTTGAGGAAGAGACAAATTTGCTTGTAGAGAATATGAAGGAAGCGTTTCCGAAATTTACCGAGATAGACAGGCTTATTGCCGAAGGTAAGCTGATAATAAAAGGAGTGGATCAGGCCTCTTCACTGATACAGAAGGACAAAAAAGGAAACATATTCACATTTACTACCACAATAGAAGACATCGAAGAGACAATAGTTGAATCCGGGGCTACTAAGGTGGCGATCGATTCGATATCCGTGATGAAGCTTTTTGTCAAAGATCCATATGAATACCGTGGAGTCTCTTCAAGTCTTGTAGGAATGCTCAGAAGGCAGGGCATAACAGCGCTTCTCACAATGGAAATAGAGACCTCTGACAAAAACAGGCTTATGTTTGAGCCTGAATTCTTTGTCTATGATGGGATAGTTATACTTTATCTAAGCGGAGGGAATGAGGAGAACAGGGTACCGTCCATAGAAGTCATAAAAATGAGAGGCACGCAGCACAGTTTTTCTACAGTTCCATACGAGATAACTCCTGAGGGAATAAACCTTCTTCTCATACCACATAAAGAATAACCGATAATTTCGGGCTTCATTTGGTAATATGTTTTTGCTTTTTATCTGGAATTTTTTTATGCCGGAATAGATTGCTCAGATATTATTTAGCCTCAGCTTTAATTCCTCTGCGGATAACTTCGTTGTGAGAAGTGGCATATGCTCTATCTGGGCTATTTTTATTGCAAGCTTGTCGACTTGGTCAAGATTCTGTATTACAACAAGCTTGGGTTTTATGGGAGCTACACGGACTACAACCATTGGAGATCTTCCGGTACTAACCTGGTCGAAGATAAAGGCCCTTTCTGTTGTCGTGCCGAACAGCCTGGGATAGTCGGAAGGGGATATCTCTAATATTACCCTAAGGCTGTCTAGAAGAGTATATCCGAAAAGCTTTATTGAGTCTAAATAACCGGGATTTGCGACTATCTTAGCTTCTATTATCCTGGCAAAATCAACACCGCTTATTGGAGTTGTAAAGTCTTTTAGTGAAAAGAAGGTATTCTCTTCCTTTGGCTTGTTGAATTTTTGGAGGTTACGGGTTACTTCGCCTCCCTTGGCAGCATCTATTGCCATTAATGCAGTTATGAATCTGCGTATTATTCCTACTCCAGGACTTGCTCGCCTGTTGCCTTCGTAATCGCTTATTGTAGAGGTAGATATCTTAAGATATTTGGCAAGTTCGACTTGGGATATGCCGAAAAGTTCCCTCCACTTCTTCATCGTGCTTCCTGGAGTATCGGAGAGGGCTATCTCGCCTGCTATCCACTCTTGTATTGAATCCATTGATTCACATAGTTATTATGTTTCCATAGATTATTATAACATTGCAAAAAATAGACGAACTATATTTCGTCAGTTTATATCCATGTTTATATAATGCCTTTTTTTCTCTCTTGAGTTCAGGGCATCTTGAGTATGATCACAGAAGCGTTGAAGAATTCTTACCTTGTATTTTTATATATTAGAATAGATTATAATACAATGTTAATTAAAATCACTTAGGATTTTTTTGAGTGTAAATGTTAAGGACACCATTGATTTTTTATGTTTTGGAAAATTATTGGGAAGAGATAGTAACAGCGCGCCTTTGTTTTTGTGTATATTATGGATTATCATTTTAGAAAAGATTATCCAGCCATACAATTGGATCAGAATGAAATTGGATGTAGAATCCGGAAGGAGGATATTCAACTTACAGTTAGAGATCTTTCTCATATAAAGGATGTTAATTATCCAATATCGAATGAGAGATATTCTGAAAAAACGCTCGGATTCATAAGAAGAATAGAGGGCATTGAGAATTACATAGGAATATGTGGAGGCGGAAACCAAAATTTGACTATCCTGTCATGCCTTCAGAAAAGAAATATGTTATCTACAGTTAGGCTCATAGATGACTCTCCTGCACAGATAGAGAATTTTTATAGAATAGCTATGATTTTTTCGCTTTCTTCAAATTCAGAAGAGTATCAAGAAAACCTTAAGAGTTGGCAGAATAGAAGATTCTCTGGAGACACCGTAGAAAAATTAGGATTCCATCTTCAGGAATTGCCTATCATAAAGAAGAAGATAAGCATAGACTTGCATATTTCAGATATCAATTATTATCTTAGGAACTTGGTATTTGAAGGGAGATATTTCATCTATCTCTCAAATGTTTTTGGGTATGATGCTGATAGATTGAATGTACCTTTGAATATAATATCCGAAGGTAATAAATTCAAAAACGGCACGGTTGTTATGTCGGTGGATACCAGGTCAATAATAAGGTATGATCCTACAGTCAGTGTATCTTTTTTCCAGAAGAGAGGTTTGAATTTTATTAATTATGAGTATAAAGTACCAGAAGTAGCCAGACTAGGAGAAATTAAGAGATAGTCTAGAGGATATGCTTCCCAAAATATGAAACAATTCAATTTGTTTGTCGCTTATTTTGTTCTTGCTTCCTTTAAGGCTTTTGCCATCCAGAGCAGGTCGTTTATGAAATCTGCAAAGTGATCAGGACCCATATTCTTCCTTATGGGAGTGAAGAGCTCTGAATTAGAGATTTCCTTATTGTTCCATGTCTTCATTATGAAATCCCAGCTTATATGTATAGATTTCTTTATGGGAACTAGGTTTAATTCTATTGCCACTTGACGCAACTGCTCTATTGCTCTGGCGCCGCTTGCGCTTCCGTAGCTTACGAACCCTACAGGTTTTCTTGACCATTCCGGAAGAAGCCAATCCATAGCGTTTTTTAATACGCTGGAGTATCCGTGGTTGTATTCGGGTGAGACTATTATGAAAGCGTCTCCTTCATTTATTTTATTTGACCATCTCTGCACTTCTTCGTCAGGGTACTTCATATTCATCATCGCAGGTGATGTTGGCGAATCGAAAAACGGCATCGGATAATCCTTAAGGTCCAGAAGTTCTGCTTCTACGCCTTCCCAGTTTTTCAATTCTTCGTTTATCCAGGATGCTGGCCTCTGTCCAAATCTTCCTTCTCTTATGCTTCCCAGTATTATTTTTATTTTGATTTTGTTTTCCATGTCAACAACACTTGATTGAATGCAGATTGCAATTCATTATTATTCCGCAGTTAAAGTATATAAAATGATAGTTGTTTTGCTTTGAATGTTAGTTTGACTGCCTGTGAGTTGACTGTCTGTGCGGATTAAGGTCTGCGCTCTTGATTCTTTATGCATTGAAGATTATTAGTTGTATTTTATATGGATAATCTGCATTGTGGGATCTGCACTGCTATTAATATATATTAAAAACATCTATCTTTTGTTTAAACGGTTGGAGTGGATTTAATATCAATGTTGTTTTTAAGAGCGTGTTAGTTTGCAGTTGTGATCTGAATGATAAATGAAATTGGGTATGAATATAAGTTTAGAGTTTACGACAACACAATACAACAGATAGCTGAATTGGCAAGATATGGAAATCCGGATACATATAAAGAAATCGATTATTTGACTAGGGATTTGGAGAGATCAGGCAGAAACCTTGAACCTTTTGCATATTTTGAAACAGAGATAGATCATGACGGTTTAGTGGCGATGGAAAGAGGCATCATATCAGTTAGGAGACACGAGCATTTGAATGAAGCAGATAGACTAGGAAAAGAAACAAGGGAGAAACAAAAAGTATCTATCAAAAGCTTTGAAGATATAACCTTGGAACAGTTTTGTTTTAAGAGTTGGGAACTTAATAGAATAAGGTTACTTTTTAATGAAGGAAGAGCGAGGGATGCGGAAATTCGTTTTTATGATTTTGTGAACTCTTTTTCTAGGATTGAGATTAGTTTAAGACTTCAGGTAGGAAACGAAAAATTGAGAATTATTGACAGCCGTACTATAGGAATAAAGCGTGGATAGAAGGCTTTGAATCCGGAAAAGTTTAATGCATGCCCCTGCTCCATGATTTTAGTGATATTAGTTAGAAACTTTGCAGATAGGTTTAAATATTTAAAACTGGCGATAGGTTTGCAGATGATAAAATGAAATCTGCAATAAATAAGACAGCAAGGACAGTAGTTTTAGCGACAACTATTCTGGGATCTGTCACACCCATACTTCGAGCAGATGAAGATAAGTCAAAATACATGATAGACGAGGATACGGCAAAGGCAATATCCACATTGGTAGTTTTGAAGAGAGAGGAAGCTATAGAAAAAATAAGGAAAGCGCTGAAAAGTAATATTGAAAGTGCGTCAATACCTGAACTTGAAGTATTTGCTTCTAGGCTGAGGGTTAATACGATAGAAGAGATTAATAGAAAGACATCGGAAGAGAGGGATAATGAGGAGCAAAACCTTAAATCTGAGTTGCATCTCTCACTTGGGATTATTATAATTGGAGTGTTGGGAGCCGCAGGAATTGCCATTTCTTCTTTGAAAAATGGAGTTAGACAAGATAAGGGATACAACAGGGAAAAGGTCTGATTTTTTATGATAAGCTCTGTTTTATTTATCAGTAGCTCCAGATAATATACCTTGGACTGTGTGTATAGCCAGCC
>JAJZKQ010000027.1 GCA_021804095.1 Microcaldota archaeon
ATGGTTATCCTCTGCCTCTCTCTCATCCTGGAAGGCATCCTTCCCACCAGCGATACAGGCTGGAAGTTTACTGCTTTTATTACATCGTTATTGTTAAGGGCGAAGTTTATTATGTTTGCCATCTCCCCGTCGTTCACTGTCCTTATTACTGTAGGCACCAAAACTATTCCAATGCCTGCTTTCTTTGCAGCTACAAGAGTCTTTGGAGCTTCCCAGTGGTTCTTAGGGTTTGCCCGTTTGGAGACTCCGTCAAAACTCATGTACAATGTCGATACTCCGGCATGCCTTATCTTTACTGCAAGCTCCGGGTTCTCAGCAAGAATTATTCCTGTAGTATTGAGCTGTATCTGGTCAAAGCCCGCCTTCTTAGCGCTTGAGATTATCTCTACTATATCGCTTCTCATGAGGGGCTCCCCTCCTGTTATCTGAAGCGCATTTGCAGGTATTGGCTTCTGTGATTTAAGCTCCACGAATATCTTGTTGAGCTCATCTCGCGTAGGCTCGTATATCGCCTCTCCCTCTTTAGCATAGAAGAAGCAGTACCAGCATGAGAGGTGGCATCTATTAGTTATTACTACATTGGCAAGCCCTGTATGTGACTTGTGCCTCTCGCATATTCCACAGTCAAAAGGGCAGTTTTCTCCCTTGTTAACATAATTTGGATTATCAAAGCCTCTTCCGAAATAGTTGTAGTTCCTCATCTTCATATACATGTCGTAGTCTTCCCAGTACTTCTCCACTGTCCAGCCATGTTCAGGGCAGTTCTTCCTTATCATGACGTTCTCAGCATCCTTGTATATTGTCCCGTCTATTATCAGCTTGCATTCGGGGCATACTGTCTTTGTAACCTCCAGAACAGGCATGCGATTTACTTCTTCTATAGTCCTGTGATAAGGAGCAAGTATAGGGTTCTCCGCCTTCGGCTGCCTTCCATCCACCATCTCCATATTCTCTTTTAATATAGGGTTATTTGTATTGTCCATACTAATACCAATCAAGGAAATAATAAGAGTGTAAGGTATTTAAAGCTATTTAAAACTCTGTTATAAATCTAATATCCTATTAGAACTTACTAGCATATTACAAGAACTCCGGATGTTTATCAAATCATACCTCTTCAATAAAACCTGATGACAATTTACTATTGATATTCGGAAATATCTATGAACCGGAAAAGGCCTACATGGTCTATTATAATACTATTTTTACCTCCAAAAAGCAGAGGAAAACCCAATACGTAAATATATAAATACAGTATATTCCTTGCCGCCGAAACCTATAGAAAGTTTTATATATCTTATTATTGATATTCCATTAATTATTGTCACTTATTTTTGTAACCATTAATATGTGGCTTTATCTTTAATCGTGGTGAATAGATGGCCAAGCACAACAAAAATCAAAAAAAGGAAGCACCAGAGTATGTTACAGGTAAAAATCATAAGGAAGAATTAGGAACCGTGGATGAAATAGCCCAGGCATTGCCAGTACACGAGATCCAGGATCCAATACTGGATGAGATCCCTGTAAAAAAGGCAGCACCAAGGCTTGGAACTGTACAGCCTGCAATAAAGAAATGCCCAAGCTGCGGAAGTTCTGATATAATATTCGATAACGAACGCGGAGAGAACGTATGCAACAGCTGCGGACTTATAATAGAAGAGAACATGGCAGACGAAGGTCCAGAATGGAGGGCTTTCGACGCTGACCAGAGAAGCGCAAGGGCTAGAACCGGCGCTCCTATAAAATACATGAAGCCTAACAAGGGACTTGTAACTGAAATAGATATGTACAATAAGGACATAAGGGGAACCAGGCTATCATCAAAGAGGCAGGCACAGCTCTACAGGATGAGGAAGTGGCATAGGAGAGCAAGCATAGCAAGCTCAAGCGAGAGGAACTATCTGGTGGCTCTGCCAGAACTCAACAGAGTGGCAAGCTATCTGGGACTGCCTGACAATATAAGAGAGCAGACTGCGCTGCTTTACAGGCAGTGTGTCAAGAACAATCTTATAAGGGGAAGGCCTATAGAAACTGTTGTCAATGCTGCTTTATATGCAACTTGCAGAAGTGCAGGCATGCCAAGAACCCTGGATGAGATTTCGCAGATATCCAATGTTTCAAAGAAGGAGATAGGAAGAACTTACAGGATAATAGCACACGAGCTCAACCTCAAGATACCACTTACAGATCCTTCAAGCTATGTCCCAAGGTATGTTGCAGCTCTCAAGCTCAGCGGAGGAGCGCAGGAAAAAGCCATGGCTCTGCTGAAGCAGGCAATGAAGAAAGGCTTAATAAGCGGAAGAAGCCCTACCGGCGTATCCGCAGCGGCCGTATACATAGCAGGAGCACTTGTCGGAGAACGCAGAACCCAGAAAGAGGTAGCTGATGTGGCAGGAGTGACAGAAGTTACTATAAGGAACAGGTACAGAGAGCTCAAGCAGGAGCTTGCCATAGATGTGAACCTCTAAGGATGAAATCAAATGGCCAGGCATCTTTTTTTAATGGTTCTGGCTATCCTTTCTCCGTTCGCGCTTGCCCATGCGGCAAGCATACATACGGCAGAATATAACTTCAGCGAAGCAAATGCCTCACTCAGCAATGCAACTGCATATGTAAGCATGGTAAACCAGAGCAGCTATCTTATCTTCTCCCCAAAGCTCAATCAATCTTACTCATATCTAAGAGAAGCAAGAACTCTTCTTAACAGATCTCCGGCAAGCTCGACTTTATATTCAAGGCTTGCAATAAGCTCAGCACGCCAGGCTTACAGCAGCATAACCATATACCGGGGATATGGGTTTTTAGGAGCTTTGGTATTAACTATAATATCCGGTCTTTTGCTTTTAAGATTCATGAGATATGTAACTCCTTCAAACAGAAAGAACAAGAGATAGAATAGAACCAGATGATAATATGGTAGAAAAAGAGAAGGTTTTGGAAGAGCATAGAAAAAACAGGGGCAAGATAGAGATAATACCCAAGGTGCGATTAGTCAGCAGCGAGGATCTCTCAACATTTTACACTCCCGGAGTAGCATACCCAAGCTTGGCTATAAAGGAAGACAAGGATCTATCATTCGAATATACCGGAAGATCCAACACTATAGCCATAGTCTCAGACGGCACAAGGATACTCGGCCTTGGGAACATAGGCCCGGAGGCAGGCCTTCCTGTAATGGAAGGAAAGGCCGCATTATTCAAGAAATTCGGAGGAGTAGACGCAGTGCCTATATGCATAGGCACTACAGATGAGGATGAGATAGTAGCTTTCCTTAAGAATATCTCTGTCTCATTCGGAGCAATAAATGTGGAAGACATAGAATCCCCAAAGGCATTCAATGTGGTAAACAGGGCGCAGAATGAGCTCGATATACCTGTATTCCATGATGACCAGCAGGGTACTGCCGTTGTGGTTGTAGCAGCTCTTATAAACGCAATAAAGCTTTCAGGAAAGAGCAAAAATGCAAAGATAGTCGTGAATGGGGCAGGAACCGCAGGCATAGGCGTAGTAAAGCTTGCCATGCACGCAGGCTTCAATAACATAATAGTGCTTGATAGCCGCGGGGCCATATATGAAGGAAGGGATAACGAACAAAACGAATTCAAGAGGGAGATAGCCTCAAAGACAAATCACTCGAAGGAGCGAGGAAATCTCTCAGAGATAGCCAGAGGTGCCGATGTCCTTATAGGCCTATCAAAGAAGGGCATATTTACAAAAGAGATAATCTCGGGTATGAACGAGAAGCCTATAATATTCGCACTTGCAAATCCAGAACCTGAGATAGATTACGAAGATGCAAAGGCCGCAGGCGCATATATAGTAGCCACAGGAAGAAGCGACAGGCCTAACCAGGTCAACAATGTAGTGGCTTTTCCCGGGATCATGCGGGGATTACTCGACGTAAGGGCAAAAAAGATAAATATGGAGATGCTTTATGCAGCATCGCTGACAATCTCCAAAGGCGTTGGAAATAAGCTCAATACCGAATTCATATTAAATAGCGTATTTGACAAAGAGTATCCCAAGATAACGTCAGAGATAGCTGCCGCAGTAGGAGCAGCGGCTATCGATTCCGGAGTGGCGAGAATCTCAAAAGACAAAAAAGAGATAAAAAAGGATGCACTAGGCATGATAAAAAAGTATGCCCGCTTCGAAAGGAGATTCTTCAAAAAGAGCAATAACATAGAATAGTCAGGGATGGCTGCCGCAAATGGCTTACTAAGGTACGCAAAAAAACACTGCATCTTCAGATTCCATGCCTTCAGATTACGCTCCTGGATTTGAAGAATGCGACAGCAGCTCCTGCAGTATTGTAATCTGGAGAGATGCCCATAACCTGCACGACTTTTGAAACCCTGTCCAGAGAGGCTTCCCTGCCTATGGCCTTTATGAAATATATTGCTGCAAGATAAAACACGTGGGGGCCAGCGTGCATATTCTGAAGAGCTTTTACCATTCCATCATCTATCTCTCTATTTATTGCATGTGCAACATTAAGTATGGCTTCTGCCGTAGTGTCCTTTCCCGAATAGGTAAGCAGTCCTACTATTGCAAGATATAAGAAGAGATCTTTATCCAAGTATTTTTCAGCATCTTTGCTACCCAGCATCGCATCTATCTGAAAGGATACAAAATCGGATGTTGCCAATGATACGGAAAATATCATCTGTGCTATCTTATTGAATATAACCGAAGTCTCGCGTTCAGGTTCATGAATCTCATAAGCGATTTTCCCCTGGCTGAAATCATCAAAATATCTGATAGCCTTCTCTGCAAGGCTTCTCTCCGGTTTCATCTGCATAGATTCCATCACTAGAAATATATTATCGATATCAGGCCTCATCCCAAGAGAATCCAAGAAATATATGGAATTCATATATGCTCCGTAATTATCGTAACGCAGATAATGCATTCTCTGATCTATGTGCGGATCTGTCTGTATATCTACTGCTGCGAGCACCTTCTTTATCTCTTCATAACTTATGTACTTGCATGTGAACGAAAGTGCACCTAATGCGAAAAAATAGTTAAGCATGCCTATTCCTGTCTCGGTATGCATGCCTTTGGCTTCAAGTGCAGTTCTAAGTTCATCCAGAAAGAGTATGGCCTTCGATTTTGACCCTTCAGATACCGCTTTTTTTAACCTTCTCCCTAACTCGCTTCTATCTTCCAATCCGGAATCTTTTCCCACTACATCTTCTTTATTTTCCTCCATCTAATCTTTCCGCAGGATATGGCATTGAAATTCAACATCTTTTCCACAAACAATCAAAATCATATCGGCTGCCTATTCAAATTCCATATAAAAATATATAAGGGATTGGTATCCAAACCTGTAGATTCCAACAAGCCAGATTCTCAGCTCCAAATAAACGATACGGGGTTATGCCACATCGGAACCGACATTCACAGCGTTTTACGCCATTCAGCAGGTATTGAGCCATTAAATACCTCGGCAGGATAGCCCAGCCTTGAGAGATTTTTTGCAAATATTGAAGAACTTCCACGATTTCCCCTGGTGTATATCTTCGAAGGAGAGCATGCGTCTATGTACTCAAGAGCCTGCCTGAAATCCGAATGGTCGCTAAGCGGAAATTGTGCATAAGACCCCATATTAAAGTTTTTAGCAAAGCCGCTTGCCACTGCGGTATATACACGCCTGCCGTACACATTCGAGAGTTTCACTGCAATCTCGTTGAAGTTTCGCATGCTGGTTATCGCTAAAAAATTGTCTCTGAGGAAAGATTCCAATTCTTCACTCTCATCTTCAGCGGAGAGATACTCAAGCTTCATGCCGTTCTTCACATAAAGCTCATTCACCGAAGCTATCTTGCGGTCAACCAATGGCAATATGTCTATTTCATTGGCTATTCCATTTATCTCCTGGGCCTTCCCAAGGGCATAAGAGCTGAATAATACTATCCCTTTTTTTATTGTATTCCTGATGAACTTCTGTATCGAGAGTATTATTCTCTCCCTCTCTCCAAAAACATCAGAAGGTTCTGGATATGTCGAGTCTATTATGAGTATGTCAGCCTCCCTCAAGTCTATCGGTTCTGCCACAGAAACGCTTCCCATCTGGTAGTCACCACTGTATAGCACTGAGGCTCCAAGCTCTTCAGATTCAGCATACATCTGCCTGGATCCTAAGATATGCCCTGCATTAAGCATGGTTACTCCTTTAACATCCCCGGCAAGGTCAATTTCCTTGCGATGATCCCTCCTCTCAACCAATTCCTTGGTTATCCTACTGGCTATCACTTTCTTGTTCTTTCTTATTCCGGAAATATGGTCGGAATGTGCATGTGAAACAAAGTTCAGTGTTGATTCGGGATCCCAGCAATCTATTGCTATCGAATGTCCGTTCACAATCACTGCCATAATCTAACCATCTGATCTGATACTTCACATATCGAATTTATATAGATGTTCAGGCAAAATATTATCTGGTGTATCTTTGGTTGAAAAAATAGTAATCATAGGTTCAGGACCTGCTGGACTTTCCGCTGCAATATATGCCTCCAGAGAAGGCTTTGATCCACTAGTAATAGCCGGATCCAGTGGAGGAGGCCAGCTAGAGCTCACCACTACTGTAGAAAACTTTCCGGGCTTTCCGGACGGTGTGCAAGGCCCTGACCTCGTGAATAAAATGAAAATGCAGGCAGAAAGATTCGGTACAAGATTCGTATATGAGGATCTTTCAGATGTAGACTTCGCCTCAAGGCCTTTAAAGGCAGTTGCCGGAGGAAAGACATACGAAGCGGACAGCATAATAATAGCTACAGGAGCAAATGCGAAAAATCTAGGAATAGATTCGGAAAACCGGTATATAGGCAAGGGAGTATCAACATGCGGCACATGCGACGGTCCTTTCTTCAAAAACAAAAACGTCATAGTAGTAGGAGGCGGAGATACTGCCATGGAGGATGCCAACTTTATAACTAAATTTGCAGATACTGTGACTATAGTCCATAGGCGGGAAGAGTTCAAGGCAAGCAAGATTATGCAGGAAAAGGTCTTCTCCAACAAAAAAATAAAGATAATATGGAATTCAGAAGTCACCGAGATCCTAGGCAAAGACAGGGTCGAGGCAGTTAAGCTTAGAAATATCAAGAGCGGAGAGATAAAAGATATGCCGATAGATGGTGTCTTTGTCGCAATAGGCCACGCTCCAAATACAAAGATGTTCAATGGAAAGCTGAAACTTGATCCCGAAGGATACATAATCACAAAGGACGAGGTACTTACTGATATAGAAGGCGTATATATTGCAGGAGATGTCGCTGATAAAATATACAGGCAGGCTGTGACTGCAAGTGCAAGCGGAGTCAAGTGCGCCCTTCGCGCCAGAGAGTACCTCATAGACCTATATTATAAGAAGGAGAAGAAGAATCCAGTATAAAACGCAACTGTAGTTATCCAAAAAGCAGTTTCTGGTTTTTATAATCCAGCAAGCCAGAGGCCCTGATCCCTATCTTGCGGACCTTCTTGCCTTTATCTACATTTTCCCTATATAACTCCACCGCGGTTTTTTCTATGTCTCCAGCGTTTCCTGTAGGTCTTATGCTTCTGCTATGAAGGTGTTCTGTAAAATCCATATACCTTAATTTCACTGTAACTGTCCTGTATGAAAGCCCCTTGCCGGATATCTCCTTACCCACTTCCGCTGAAAGCTTTCTTATCGATTTTATTATCTCCTCATCCTTACTGGTATCTTTCTCGAATGTATACTCTTTGCTTATTGATTTGACTTCGTAATTTTCTATAACTTCCCTTGTATCTATGCAATTTGATAAATTATGGAGTTCTATGCCAAACGAATCAAATTCTTTCATGAGAAGCATTATATTGGCCTTTGCCAGATCTCCAATGGTTCCATATCCCATCTTTTCAAGTCTCTCCCTTGTCTTTATGCCTACTCCATAAAGCTCTCCCACAGAAAGCGGCCATATGAATTTGGCAGCTTCTTCTTCACCGACTATCTTTATTCCATCCGGTTTAGCCTTCTCGCATGCCATTTTGGCGACGAGTTTCGTACTGCTTATTCCTATGGAGCAGGGAAGCTTCGCTTCCGAATTTATACTTGATTTTATCTTTCCGGCGAGTAATAACGCATCTTCGCTATTATTGACTTTAGATGATACGTCTATGAAGAATTCATCAATGCTTACCTGCTCAGTTTTCTCTGAAAAATCTTTTATTATACCAAACGCCTCATTTGATTTGCGTTCATAGTATGGGTAATCCATCGGCAGAAATTCAGCATCAGGCGCTATCTTATATGCAGAAGAAATGGGCATTGCACTATGTATGCCAAGTTTTCTTGCTACATAATTGCATGTCATTACGACGCCACGCCCCCTGCCCTCCTTCGGGTCTGCGCCTACTATTGTAGGACGGGTTCTCAGCTCAGGGCGCTTTATCTCCTCACAAGCAACAAAAAAATAATCCATGTCTATTAGCATTATAGTGCGCATTATGCCACCACAAGGCTATCTGGTCTCAATCTCTTCAACGCTTCCATAAGGCTCTCTTTCCATAAATACCTGTGCTTCGAATCCATATAATCTTGTTTCCGCATTCTTCCATGAGTAATCGGAAAGGCCCGCATCTTCACATAGTTCATGCAAAATATCCTCGTTTATATCAAGCATGTTATAATTATCGGCAAATACAAAACCTTCATTATAACCTGATTGTATGGCAAGACCTCTCCTTCCCATTCCTATCTCTTTCCTAATCGCATGCATGGTCTTTCCCTTTATCTCTTTATAATCGAATATGATTCCTACAGCTATTATCATATCTTTAAATTCAAGATGTGACACAGGAACAAACCTATCGTTTTTAGATGCATGAATAGTTGCAGCCAATAAAGATCTGCTAAGAGGAATCTTTCCACCTAGAAGAAAAGAATGGCCTCTATTGGAATTTGTAGGATAATGCATAAGCCTTACAAAAACTCCATGCTCACGATTAAATTCAGATATATCATGCTCAATTATGGTCTCTCTAAATCTCGGAGACATTATATTTAACTCCAGGGCATTTCTTGCTGCCTTTACAAGCATTATGCCTTCATTCAAAGAATAAATCTTCTCCACACCCACCGGAATAGATGCACAGCTAAGATATTTAACATTTATCAAAAAAAGTATGAAATTTCTTTCCAACTCAAGAAAACAACAAGTGGAATTATTATTAGAAAGCCAATGTCCGAACCGCATTCATGTTAAGTATTCATTTAGACCTGGCTTTAACTTCCGAAGATCTGCCACGCTTTCAAAATTTTAATACAAATTCATGCCTTTGCAGCGGTAGGTTTATTCTCTCTAATCCTAAGCTTCCTATTATAGTCAAGATTCAATTTTTTGCATCTGTTAGTGCAGTAGTATCTCGTTGTGCCATTCCTGTTTACAAATGCGAATCCTGTGCCTCTCTCAATCTCTTTTAAACAGTACGAACATTTCATCCAAAGCAACTCATCTTGCAACTATTCTCTTGTCTTCTCTGCTCGTATCAGGAAGCCTGACTATATCTCCCTTTTTTATTCTTCCGGCAAAATTCCTTCTTATTACCCTTCCCTTATCTCTCCCTTCAAGGATTTTACACATAGCCTGCTTTATCTCTCCATATATTCCCGTCCTAACTTTTTCAAGCCCTACTATCTCTGCCATAAATCCTTCAAATCTTGCGCCTTCTGCATGTGCATCCTTCGTTCCTCCTGCTGTATTTGTCTGAGGCGTAGCATTATTCTGGCTCTCTTTTCCAGCGTCAGCTGGCTGGCGTGCCTTTTCCTTATCATTCTCTGCTGCCATTCATTATCACGTTTTCTCTTTATTTGACTGCTTCCCCAACTGCCTCATTCTTCGTTTCCTTTTTTGGTTT
This sequence comes from Microcaldota archaeon, assembly GCA_021804095.1. Lineage (GTDB taxonomy): Archaea > Micrarchaeota > Micrarchaeia > Micrarchaeales > CABMGC01 > JAJZIZ01. The sequence goes on from JAJZKQ010000027.1 coordinate 9,892, forward strand.
GTGTTCCTTATTCTGCTCCTTCTTCTGTTCTGTTTCAGCTTCCTTCTTCCCTTCTGGCTGTACCTTCCCTGTAGTCATTCCCATTATGCTCTTTATTATAGCTTCTCCTTCCCCTGCCTTCTCAATCGAAACTGCAGAGCATGGTACATTTATGCCTACCGCCTTTCCAAGATCCATCTTAGTAGGAACATATGAATAAACTATCTTCTTCTGGTCACATAGCTTAGGTATGTGCATAAGAATCTCCTCAGGCTCTACATCCTCTGCCATAACTACTAATGAAGCAAGTCCGCGCTCTATGCTCTTTGTAACCTCATTAACTCCCTTCTTTATAGTTCCGCTCTGCCTTGAAAGCCTTACTGCTTCTAATGCCTTGTCCGATATTTCTTTCGAAGATTTAGTCATAGTAATACCTCATCTCATTGGTTTTACCTTAATTATTACTCAGAAGAATATTAAAGCCTTTGTATTTCTAATGTTTTTA
>JAJZKQ010000006.1 GCA_021804095.1 Microcaldota archaeon
CCACTGCGTTTCTATTCTTATCTTTAAGGTCTTTTGACTCCATCTCCACGAGCGTCTCCCTAAGTATGTATGTAACGCAGTCTGAAACCGAAGAGAATCCAGTGCCTTCTATCTTATCCCTGAGTTTTTTGAAAAGAGGGAGCGGTATTGTTATTGTTGTATACTTTCTCTCTTTTTTATCCATTGATTTCATAAAATCATCATGTATTTTAATGTAAATTAATGTATATTAATGTAAATACATTAATATATAAACCTATGCAGAAACATATTTTTGTAACAGATAGCGCATCTGGTAAGAATATTATACTGATGAATCAAATTCGCTCAAAACCATAATAACTAATATATTGATTATGTGTGATTATGAAGCATGTGCAATAGATGCCCCGGTGAGTACAAGACAGTCATGGAGAACAAATCTCCAATTTTCTCATCATATTCCTCAAGCCAGCATTCGGAAAAAAATCCTGCCACGCTACCGAAAAAGATTCTAACTTCATGCATCTGCCACTGCGATGTTAATATTCAGCATATAGAAGCGCAGAACAACAGGGAATACTGCCCAGTCTGCCATCACTATCTTAGAAAATAACCGCTCCTTGCAAGATTGGCCAAGCGAATCAGAAACCACGCATGCATCGATTCCTGTAAAAAGCGAAATAAAATACAGTATTAATATAGACACGAAATTCCAAGCGTCTAATAAAATAAGAATATCACAATAAGTTTATATTCCATTCCAGACCATAATAACTTTGGATATATCCGTAGGCTAAAACATGAAAATACTGCAGCTTGATGTAAACAAGATAACCTATATGCCTGTAAAAAAAGAAGCCAAGATCTTCGACGATGTTGAAAAAGAGGAGGTATCTATCACCGATACCCTTGTCATACTAACTTCCATAGAAAAAGGAGACACTGTAGAGCTTGCAGACAAAGCAATTGCAGATACTAAGAATTTTCTAGAAAAACTGCAGAGAAAAAGGCTTGTCATATATCCGTATGCTCACCTCAGCAATAATCTCGCAAGCCCAGAAGACGCATATAATCTCCTGAAGTACATGCAGAGCAATACTATCGAAGGCATAGAGGTATTCAGGGCTCCTTTCGGCTGGAGCAAAAAACTTATGCTTGACATAAAAGGGCATCCACTGGCAGAACAGTCCAGATCCTATTCAGATGACAAAGAATCAGAAAAGATATACAAAAAAGTAAAGCCAATCAGCTTTAACACCTCTATAGTTCGCAAAAGCAACTGGTCAGGCCTTCCTGATGCCGATCACCGCACCATAGGGGAACGGATGGATCTGTATAGTTTTCAAGAAGTCTCACCTTCTATGGTATACTGGCATCCTAAAGGGCATACGATCCTACGCGAACTAATCGAATTCATGCGCTCTATGGAAGAAGAAAACGGTTTTCAGGAAATAGGCACTCCTGTAGTGGCAAACACTGCCCTCTGGCATGTAAGCGGCCATTATGAGCACTATCGTGAAAATATGTTTATGTTCAACTCCGAAGCGGAAGAAATGGGTTTAAAGCCCATGAACTGCCCATCAAGCATTCTTATATACAAGTCAAAAAGCTGGAGCTATAAAGATCTCCCATTCAGGACTGCAATATTCGACAAGCTATACCGGAAGGAGGTTTCAGGATCCCTTACCGGACTATTCCGCGTCCAGGAATTTACTCAGGACGACGGCCACATATTCTTAAGGGAAGATCAAATAGAAGAGGAAATAAGCATGGTTCTATTGATGGCAAAAAAAACCTATGCTACATTCGGACTAAAATTCATTGCAAACCTCTCCACAATGCCAGATAGCCACATGGGCGATGAAAACCTATGGGCCAAAGCCACCGATTCGCTTAAAAAAGCCCTGGAAAAAAACGGCCTGGAATACAAAATAAAAGAGAAGGAAGGCGCATTCTATGGGCCAAAAATAGATTTTGACGTAATAGACTCAATCGGAAGATTATGGCAGCTCGGAACTATACAGGTCGATTATCAGCAGCCACTGCGTTTTGACCTGGAATATGCAGCCGAGGACGGAAGACTTGAACGCCCTGTAATGATTCATAAAGCAATATTCGGAAGTCTTGAACGTTTTATAGCAATACTCACAGAACATTATCAGGGGAGATTTCCTACATGGATGGCTCCAACCCAAGTAATGATAATTCCAATATCGGAGCATACCAATCATTATGCAGAGAAAGCATATTCAAAATTAAAGTCGGCAAAGATAAGGGTATCTATAGATTCAAGCGACAAGACAATGGAAAATAAACTGCGCGAGGCAATAATGCAAAAAATTCCATACATGATAATACTCGGGAAGAAGGAAGAGGAAGCTGACACTGTAACAGTTAGATGCAGGGGAGACGGAAAGAACCAGAAGCCTAACCAAAAATTCGGTGTAAACCTTGGCGAATTCGTCAAAAAGCTTGAAGAAGAGATAAGGGAAAAAGAACTGAAACTGCTGTATTGATACCTGGCGCGGCGCATGCAACAAACAAGAATAATAGTAGACAACAGGGAGAGAAATCCGGAACTGTTAGCATTTTTGAACAGAAACGGCGTAGACCTAACCTTTGCCCAACTGCCTATTGGCGATTACATACTTTCCGATAGGATGTGCGCCGAGAGGAAGACAGAAAAGGATTTTGAAAACTCAATAATTGACACAAGACTCTTCGAGCAGGCCAACCGCCTAAGCAATAGTTTTGAGAAGGCAGTAATGATAATAGAAAATGACGGCAGCGAGCGGGTTATGGGAAGGAACATAATCCTGGGCGCAATACTAAAGCTGCATTCGGAATTCGGCATACAGGTTCTATTCTCTTCTTCAGGCGAGGAGACTGCCTATATACTAAACAAGCTTGCAGACAAGGAGCAGCAAAGAGAAGGCAGAGAGCCCAGGCTGGCAGGGCAGAAAAAAGCATCAAGTACCTACCAATGGCAGCTTCTCATCCTTGGCTCGATACCCGGGATCGGACCTACCCTGGCAAAAAGCCTGATAAGACATTTCAAGACACTTAAAAATGTCGCATTGGCAAGCCCTGAAGAGCTTATGGAAGTCGAAAAGATAGGAAGGAAAAAAGCAGATAAGGTCTTTGAGATCCTAAACTCCGAATTCATTCAGAACGAGCCTGTGTCATAGCATATGGTTCATCAATAAATCCGACTGAAGCAACGACTTCCGCAACGCTCTCCGAGAAATCAAGCCTGTACTCCTTTATTATACTGGTGCTTTTTTTCGAAGCTAGTCTCTCGAACTCTTTCCTGTTATCTGTAAACACTATAAACCTTTTATTGTCGTAAGCGCCGCATTCTTTTATTGCTTTATCTATTTTCATAGTACCGGCAACAAAGAGAAGCATCTCCATCGGAAGAGATCTCGCCCGCAACTCCCCTTCCGCCTCTCTTAGTTTTGCATTTATATATGAAGGAATCAGCCTCTTAATTACATCCTCATCATACTTGAGGAGAAGGATGAATCCACTGTTTCTAAAATTCCTAGTCTCCTCAACTATGGAATTTATCTTCTTATCCGAAGTGCAGAGAAATCCGCAAGGCTCTCCCCACTCAATTTTATGCAGAATTACACCTGATTGTAATTATACCCTCGCAAATTTATTCCTTTACCTCAAGTTTGAATGCCCTTCTCTCACTGTTGCTTCTTATAGTAAATAACTCAGGAGGAACTTCATTAAGGCCTATTTCCTCAAAGCCCATCTCCAATAAGAGCTTATTCCCCCTCTCCGTCCTGTTTTTTATTGCTATAAATATGGCCTTATGATTCTTTGATAAAAAATCATCCAATAATCTTCTGGTCATTTTATATGCTATTCCCTGGCCTCTGAAATCCTCAAGCACTACTGCAGAACGCAGTTCAGCCCAACCTGATTCAGGCCAGAGATCAAGTGCTTCATGCCCTACTATCTTTTTGTCTGATACAGCAACAACGGACTTCTTAGACCTTATCCACCTTTTTACTGTATCAGAGCTGACTTTCATGACCGCCCCGGATATCTCATGCTCTCTATTTATCAACTTCACTATCTCTTCTATCTCGCTACTCCTGCCCAGCCTTATCTTTATTTCCATATTATCCTACCGAGATACAAAAATTCAGAATCAAGGCCTTTCATCTTTACCCATCAATGCAACTAAAAGCCTTGATACGGTCTTCATATCCTCTATTCTTATGTATTCATCTTTCGAATGCGGAAATCCTCCCCCTCTAGATATTCCCAAGATGGGATATCCTCTATCCACAAGAATATTTGCTTCTGTAGTGCCTTTAATTGCAGAAACTGAAAATCTTACCCCGGCCCTTTCTGCAGCTCTCTTCGCATAATTCAATATCTTTAGGTTTCCTGAAGCGAACGGGTCCATCAATTCTTCCTTATTTACGGTAAGCTTGTAAGCTGCCCCATATTTTTCGCATATCTTAGCTACTATCTTTTCCATACCTTCAAATCTTCTATCCATGGGACCCTTTTCATATCCTCTAATCTCTCCCTCCATAATCACATAGTCAGGCACTACGTTGGCCTGCCTCCCGCCAGATACCTTTCCTATATTCATAGTTATTCCTGATCCATCTGACCCTAGCTTCAGTATCGATAATATGATTCCTGCTATCTTTATTGCATTTATTCCCTTTTCAGGATCATTTGCGGCGTGAGCCTCTTTCCCATAAATCTCAAGTTTGAAAAGCAGATATCCTCTGGACTTATTAATAAATCCTCCAGCACTCTCTGAACCATCAATCACAAAACCAAAATCTATCCTCTCTTCCAAATTCAGAAATTCCACTCCCATCCTTCCTTTTTCTTCCCTAGTCGAGAAGACCGCTATTATATTATTCCTCTTCTTTTCCTTGGAAATTTTACCCAACGCATCAAGCAGGGGTGCAATACCTGCCTTATTGTCAGCTCCTAAGATTGTCTTTCCGTCGCTCTTTATGATTCCTTTATCTGTTACTGTCTTTATTCTTCTGTCACCTATCTCTACAGTATCCATATGTGCTATAAAAAGAATAGTCTTCCCGCTTCCTTTCAACTTAACAATCAAATTCCCGGAATTACTATCATTAAGCCTTCCGGTTTTGTCAAAATAAGGCTTAATCCCAAGATTCCCAAGGTATTTTTTAATATACTCGGCAACCTCAATCTCGGAACCACTTGGAGAAGGTATCGAAACAAGTTCATAAAAAATCTTTGTAATGTCTTTCAAAATATAACCTATCTTCTGCATTCTTTAGTTATAGTTAACATATACGCTTTCCATTCCTGCTCCCCTCCTATACTTAGCATCTCTTTTGGTATCTCATGCTTCGGAATGATCCCAAATCCCAATGCCTTTAATGTACCGCTTCCTCCGGATTTTCCATTTTTTAGAGAGATTATCCGAACAACATCCTTCTCACTTCTCTGAACTATTTCCTCTATCATCAACCTTTTCATCCAATAATTAATGCCCTGCTTTCTATTCTCAGGAGCTACCACTGCAGATCTAAATTCAAATATTTCTGTTATTGGCCATAATGAAACTGCCTGATGTGCCTTTATCTCCCCCTTTCCATTTAATGCAATTATTGAATTGCCTTCATTTACCCATCCAGCTACATCGTCTTTCGAAACAGGCAAAACAGCTCCGCTTCTTGCATGTTCATCGTTTATAAATCTTACTACCTGGGCTATATCACTACGGTCAGGAATCTTAAAACACAACGTTCCATCTGGGCCTTTTGATTTTAATCCTATCTCCATGCTATCTATTCTGCTTAATCCGTATATAAACTTTAAGTCAGATATGATACAAAATTGCTCTAAAATGTATCAAATGATACAAATATAAACGTTGCCTTCCAATATCAACATATGTCAACAGCCAACATGGTAAGAATATATCTGAAAAACAAGCCATACATGCAAGAGGCCTTGGAAAATGGCATAGTAAATATGAGCGCACTGGCAAGGCGCATACAGAAAGAACTGAAAATATCCGACTACCTGGCAGTAAAGGCGGCTGTCCGGAGATACTATCAGCAACTTGAAAAGACAAAATCAACTATAGAGCAGAGGGCACTCTCCGTACTCAAGGGAAACAGGATCACCATAATAGATGGCATATCAATCCTTGTACTAGACAAAGATGTCGAGATACAAAACAGCGCAAAGGTAAAGGTGAATAATTATTTCATATATCTATGCGAAAACAGGGATCTAAAAAAAGCAAAAATAAAAAACGGAATAATACACAAATATGAAAACTGTGCAGCATTAAACATAGAATCCGAAGAAAATGTAGAAAATGTCTCAGGAGTAATGGCGTATGTAACTTCACTCTTTGCAGAATACAACATAAATATAATAGAACTTATCTCATGTTATACGCAGAATCTTTTCGTAATCCGCAAAGAAGATACTCTCAGGGCGTACGAACTGATATCTGAAATAGTGAAATGAAATAATATTTTAATTTGAATTGTATAAATTCTTTTCCTCCCAAATTAATACTGACAAAAATGCAAAAGTTTTCTGTGAGGAAGGATTTTTCAGTATACGAAAATATGAAAGACCCTCAGTAGAATTGTATGCTGAATCCACAATAAAATTCTTACAAAATATTACATATTATTAATATAATAGTTATTACAATATGATTGTTGAGTTTTATGACAAAGCTCTGGGAAAAGAATTGGAAGTTGAATGAAGAAGTAGAATCCTTTGAAACTAAAGACGATTTAGAAATGGATCAAAAACTTGTAAAGTTTGATATTTACGGTTCGATAGCCCAAACAAAAATGTTAAACAAAATAGGCCTATTAACAAAGGATGAAACGGACAGAGCAATAAAAGGACTTTCGGAAATACTTTTATTGGTAGAAAAAGATAAATTTAGGCTTGAACTTGGAGACGAAGATATCCATACTAAGATAGAGAATTTTATTACTGAAAAATATGGTGAAGTTGGGAAAAAAATACATACGGGCAGATCAAGGAGTGACCAAGTACTTACTGATATGAGACTATACACCAAAAGTAAAATAATAGAGATCTGGGGAGAGCTATTAAAATTGTCAAGGAGTTTTTATACATTTTCAGAAAAATATGAATTTGTTCCCATGCCTGGTTATACACATATGCAAAAAGCGATGTTATCTTCAGTAGGTATGTGGGCATCTGCCTTTTTAGAGGCTTTTCTTGAAGATGTATATTCAATAAAAGTAGCATTTGAAATAAACGACAAGTCTCCTCTAGGTTCTGCAGCATCATATGGTGTACCCATATGCATTGACAGAGATTATACTGCGAAAATTTTGGGTTTTGCAAAAATTCAGAAAAACTCATTGAACACACATAATTCAAGAATAAAGATAGAATCAGGAGTCATTTCTGGATTAATACCCATATTAATGGATATTAATAGATTTGCAAGTGATATTATGCTTTTTACTACTTCAGAATATGGATTTTTTAATATAGACGAAAGTTTATGTTCTGGAAGTAGCATAATGCCACAAAAAAAGAACGTCGATGTCGCTGAACTTTTAAGGAGTAAGATACATCTATTAATTGGATACTATATACAATCGGTAAGTATACCCAACAATCTGTTTTCTGGATATAGTAGAGATTTTCAGGACGGGAAAAAACCACTTTTTATGAGTCTTGATCTGGCATCGGAATGTATAAAGATAACCAATATCCTGATTAATGGTATAAAACCCAACATATATAATTTAAACAAGTCGATTACTCCAGAATTGTTTGCTACATATAACGCAATTAAGATGACTTCAGAAGGAAAATCATTCAGAGATGCGTACAGGATCATCGGAAATTCTAAAAAATATAATAAACCACAAAATATCAGAAGTGTACTGAACGAATCCAGTCATCTGGGAGGTACAGGCAATTTAGGTATTAAATTATATTTTAAAGATATAGTAAAAGAGGAAAAAATCCTTAATATAAAGAGTAAAGAGTTTGAAGATGCTATTGAAAAACTGGTTTATGGGAGATAAAATGAATAAAAAAACAGAATACACAAAGGTTTCGTCATATGAAGCTAGAAAAGGAGATATAAAGAATACACTTCTACTTTATTCTGGAGGATTGGACACATCAGTTATGCTTAAATGGATACAAGACGAGTATAAAATCGATGTTACTACATTGACACTTAATATCGGACAACAACATGATGACCTTGAAGAAATCAAAAAGAAAGCTTTAAAATTCGGGGCAGTGAAAGCAATCGTTGTCGATGCTCGTAAAGAATTTGCAGAAGAATTTATATCTAAAGGAATCAAAGCAAACGCATCGTATCAAGGAAATTATCATCTATCTACTCCTATAGGGCGAGCTATTCTAGCTAAAAAGGCAGTAGAAGTTGCAAAAGCGGAAGGTATAAAATCTATAGCACATGGAGCAACTGGAAAAGGCAATGATCAAGTACGAATAGATGGTTACATTATGACCCTAGATCCAACAATGAAAATAATCGCACCGGTAAGAGAATGGTCAATGGACAGAAATGATGAAATAAAATACGCAGAGAAACATAATATCCCTATACCAGCAACTATGGATTCTCCATATAGTGATGATGACAACATGTGGGGAATCACTTGGGAAGGCGGTGAAATAACAGATCCTTCTTTAATAATTCCCGAGGAAAAATTCCTCAAAACATATACGTTACCAAAAAACGCAATAGATACTCCCGAATTTATTAAGTTAGAATTTATAAAAGGAATACCCGTTTCATTAAACGGAAAACGATTGGATCTAGTTAGCTTGATCAGTAAGCTAAATAAGCTGGCAGGTAACCATGGAGTTGGTACCTATCAGGTTTTAGAGGATAGGATTATAGGTCTAAAAAATAGAGGAGTATACGAACATCCAGCAGCCCATGTAATAATAGAAGCACATAAAACTTTAGAGAAATATGTATCTACAAGACAATTAAATGAATTAAAAGAAATCTTAGACATTAAATGGGGTTATTATTGTTATAGCGCATATTGGTTTGATCCGGTTATGGAAGCCATAAATGCATTTAACGATAAAATAAATGAGCGTGTTACCGGAGTAGTTACTGTACGTTTATTCAAAGGAAATACAACGGTTGTTGCTATCGAATCTCCTTTCAAGCTGGCTCACGTATCATTCAATAATAAAGAGGGTTACGATTTAAACACAAATGCAAGCCCAGGTTTTATAGAGATATATACCCTTCAAATGAAGATTGCAGAAGAAGTGAAGAAAAGAAGCTCGTAGGAATTCTGTTTTATTCACGAGTATTCGAGTCCCAACCACCATGTTAATTTTACCTTTGGCGGCAAGAAAATCCAGGCCAGTATAATATATCGGATTAATTAATCATTTATCATTATTATCTCTATCTAAATCTATTATTTTTTTATTACTAATCAAACTACTATTCACTATTCATTGTAATTTTCCTGCAAGTATTTTTTCAGGCTTCTTACTATATTATAAGCTATTACTCTATCCCTAGCTATGGCGAAGAACTAATATAAATTTCTTTTAATCGTATCAATATTGGTCTTTAAATGCAAAAGTTTTCCGTGAGGAAGGATTTTTCAGTATACGAAAATATGAAAGATCCCTACTTTTTAAAAAGATTCTACAAATTCAAGACTATAGACCTTATAAAAAGCAATGAAATATATGGTTCTTCTCCTCCCGATCTCTTTATAGGAAGGATAGGGTATCCTGATGTATTCATAGGGCCTATGGTACCCCCTATTCTGGGAAACACTGAAGTAATGGGTACCCCTGAGCTCTGGGTAGGTAAGTCTATCCCAGAAATAGTGGAATTAAGATCCTCACTTGTAAGAGGCATGTATCGCACCAAAGTAACAAATGCAGACAAGGGAAGAGTGGAGGAAGCAGTAAAGGAAATAGCCTTGGCTGATAAATTTACCAGTATGGAGCTTATGCTTAAACATACTCCTTCACTTAAAATGAGCTTTAGCGAAAACAGCCAGCCTTTCGGTCCAAGCGCACCTCTCACAAAGATAAATATGGGCAATATAAAAGCAGAGCAGCATGTAGAAGCAGCATATCTGGATACCTCAATGACGGCTTCGAATGCAATAATAGAGCTTTATGACAAAGGTATACCTGTATCAAAGATACAGAAGGCCCTTGCAGCCGGCCTGCTCGGCAGGGGAAGATCAAGGCGCTTTGTTCCTACGAGATGGAGCATTACTGCAACTGATGATACATTATCCAAAAATAAGTTATCAAGCATAAAGCAGATGGAAACAATAGATTCCTACAAGATATACGAAAAGACAGCACTTGACAACAGATGGATAATAATCTTTTCTCCGGGCCAATGGGAATACGAATCTATGGAGGCATGGTATCCCAACACTACATGGAATACCAATTCCTCACAGATAGACATAGGAGCATCTTATGAGCCTTTTGAAGGAAGAAAGACATATGCCGAGATAGGCGGCTGCTATTATGCGGCAAGGCTCGCAGTAAGTGAATTGCTGGAGAATATTCAGGCCCAGGCAAAAGTATTGATACTGCGGGAGGTTCACTCCGGATACATAATGCCTGTAGGCGTATGGAATGTGAGAGAGCATGTTCGCGACGCTTTAAAAGGAACCCCTACAGAATTTCCCAGCTTTTCAGAAGCATTAACATACGCCTCCAAAAAACTAGAAATCCCTATAAAAACATGGTCTCAGTACAGCGTAATGCTAAAGAAAATGCTCTACCAGAAACACCTCGTCTAATGCAAAACTCAGACCTGCATTTCTGGCAGCCCTCCCGCATCAATTATAGCTATACGAAAAAATTACATTCACACTTCCAGTGACTGACTCGCTTCCTGTAAAGTAGCCAGGATTCGGGCTAGGCAGTGCTGCAGAAGTTGCAAAAGCATATGGTATTACTATGGGGTTGTAATAGCTCACCGAAATGTTTCTTGCAACAAGTGTCTTACCTGGAAGAAGCCCCTCAGCCTGATCTGTAGCGTTTGAAAGGGCTCTCTGCAAAGCTACCGATCTCAATGATGAAAGCTGATTGCTTGAGAATTTCTGGGAAAGGCCGCTTATCGATATGCCATTCACAGAGGCGAGGCTTCCGAGCACACTGCTGGCATTGTTTATGCTGGGTATAGTTATGCTCATGTATTCCTCTGCCACATAACCATTATACGACGTATAATAATTTCCGCTTTGATTGTAAAGATTATATGAGGTTGTGGCTATATTGCTGAGATTTCCGTTAAGATACTTGATTACTGTCGCATTAAGTTCTGAAACATCATTGCTAAGGTTATACGTAGCAGCATAAGCTGTGCTTCCTCTACCGGAAACTCCTACTGTAAGCAAGCCCTCGGTAGGTATTCCTGATGCACTGCCTGTCGCTGTAATCTCAATGCTTCCTGTATTCTTCTGATTTACTGCAGAAGTCACTGCAGTCTGGATATTCTGCATCTTTAGCCCAACAATCAGAAATACCTGCATTATTATCACTATTCCGAGCAGCAATACGATCATGTATGCCAAATTTTTCTCATTTTCCATATTAACGCCTATTACTCATAAATCGAGCTCTTCTGAACGATCTTTCCCTTGTAAGGTCCATTGCCTATTGTTACAAGAAATGGGCCTATTCCTCCCTGGCACGGGCCATCTATTCTAACTATGTATGTGCCATTATAAGAACTCTCTGAATTTATTCTAACCTGAAAAATTATTGTGGAATTTTCCACCGCATTGTATCTCTCAGGATAGAATGTTATATTTAATCCATTGTACACCGAAGAATTCAGACTAGTTACAGTTGCATAATGTGTCTTATTATAGAATAATCCGTTTCCTGTACTGTTATTCTCTGCCAGTACATCTTTTACGAATTCCTCACTCTCAAGGATCCCTGTTGTTGAGTTTCCATGGGATGCCTGCCTGGTTATCACATAATCCGAAACATTTCCTATTTCTGTATTGTTAAACCTGTATCTTGTGAAATTAGAGTATCCAACTATAGATCCGTTAAGGTTATAATCTATCATAGGGCATGCCTCCAGGCTTCCCGGCAGCACCGGATGTGTTGAATTTTCAGGAGCCGATATGTTCACCGAAGAATTAACTCCAACTGCGGTTGAAAGGTTTCCCGGATTTATAGACTGCACGTGACTTGAACTATTGATACTGCTATTATTCTTAGTTGGAGATATGCCATTGTTCAGAACTGGACTCCTGACTCCTATGTAATAATAAGAGACTATCACCGCGATTCCCAAGATAACAATCGCTCCAACAATGTATTTAGCCATCATATCAGAACTTCCGATATTGTTATTTTTCATATCTGCCAACCTGTAATACTTCAATTTTTTGAAATGGTCATTTTCCAATTTTGTAACTACTCCCATCTCAGACAATTCTTCCATATGCTGATCTATCGTTGCTGTGGAGAGACCCAACTCCCTCCCCAGCTCAGTGACTGTCATTTCTCTCTTTTTCAGCAATTTGACTATCTTTTTCTTTGTTTCATTTGTCTTTCCCATAAATGCACATATCTCCTTTATCATGTATATATAAACATCTTTCCTGATTTCTAGGTTTTTTATAGGTTTTTATCTCTAAAACCTGAAACATGGCTTAAAGCCTCTTCAAAGATTTCCTTTGGTATTCTCACCACCTTCTCAAGATCTTCGCTGTTTTTTGCCTCTGCGACTATCTTTATCATAGGGGTCGTATTCGAAACCCTGATAATGAACCATCCTTCATCCGTCTTCACCTTTATCCCGTCTATGGTTATCGGTTCATATTTTTCAGAAAGTTCCTTATGTATAATTTCCATCACTTTCGACTTCAAACTATCTTCAATAGGCATCTCAAGCACTATGCTTTTATAATCAGGAAGCTCCCTCCCCAACTCTTCCAACGACTTTTTTCTGTTGGATATGATTTCCATTATCTTCAATCCCGCAAACATTGGGTCATCTGCGTAATACATATCTGCAAAATAAGTATGTCCTGATAGCTCTCCTCCTATGCCGGCTCCAACCTCGAGCATTTTTTTTGATATGAACGTCCTTCCTATCCTTGTCACTACCGGAATGCCTCCAGACTGCCTAAGCCCATCTTCTACAGCTTCGCTGCAACTAACATCAAAAACAAGCTTATCCCCTTTCTTAATCATGTTCATTGCTATTATGGCCAGTGTTCTGTCTCCACGCAGAACCTCGGCATTGTTGTTTACAAAGACTCCCCTGTCTCCATCAGCGTCAAAGGCAATTCCAAAATCAAGCTTCTCTTTTGAAACTAATTCTTTAAGTCCTGAAAGTGATTCATCCTTAGGTTCAGGGCTTCTGTTCGGAAAATTTCCATTCCTAGAATCATTTATAGCAAATACCTCTGCCCCCGCTTCCTTAAAGATATCTTTTGCTATGCCCGAATAAGCTCCATTTCCAGGATCTATGCCTACCCGCATTCCTTTTCCTGCCTTCAGCCTATCTAACAAGAATCTCTTATAATCCTCCAATACCTCCTGCTCCAAGTTTTCCACATTCCTATGTTCCTTCTTCACATACTCCGGCCTTTCAGCAATATCCCTTATTTCAGAAAGCCCGTTCTCCAAGCCTATCGAAACGCTACCGCTCTTATAAAACTTGAAACCGTTCCACTCTTTTGGATTATGGCTTGCGGTTATCATCATGCCTCCATCAAGCTTGTAGTAACTTACTGCAAAATGCAATACGGGAGTCGGAGCTACTCCTATGTCTACTATCTTCAATCCGCTATCCAAAAGGCCCTGCATGGCATTTCTCTTCAATTCAGGACTGCTTGTCCTCACATCCATGCATAGCCCGATTCTCTCTCCTTCCCCAATATACCTTCCAAAAGCATACCCTACCATCTTGGCAGTGCTTCCGTCAAGATCCCTGGGAAAAATTCCCCTTATGTCATAAGCTTTGAATATTCTCTCATTAATCATCGCTTCACCTATTATTATTAACAAGATTAAGCTAAATTAATTAACTATTTTAACTACTTCCAGGCTGGATGATTTCAAGAAAGAGCTTTCGGCTTAGGCACATTTAAAAATCTTGATGTATCAGGTAATCGTATGGTATTCATAGACGATTTGGCATATTCCCTATTCAGCATAAGCTTTGCTGGCTTTCTTTTATTCTATACTGTTGTATCTATATACAAATCCTACAAGAGGAAAGGCAAGGATTTCACCGAGCATCTTAATGGAGCCAGCATACCTTTAGCACTTATAGGCGCATATATATTCATAATGGGTCTCTGGGGCCAGTTTTCATGGCCACTACCGGGAAGCTATAATATCCTATTTTACGATCCCTTTGTAGCATTTGGGATAGTTCTTCTATCCTTCTCATTTGTAATACGTTTTAAGGGCAGAATAGATTATGCAGGTTTCTTAGGCCTTATGTCTGGAGTCATGGCAATAATATACGGGATTGAAGGCTACGGCCTGGGCCTTACCCAAGCGCCTCTCGCCCTTCTTGTCATGTATTTCTTATATGGCATAGCCGGAATATTCTCATATCCTGTCTCGCTTCTTCTGGACAGGTTTCCAGGAACACAGAAAAAATTCTGGAAAGGATGGTACTACATACTTGTGATATTTCTGGCATCACTCTTCCTGGCAAGCCTTCTTGCCGGATTTATAGGAGCGGCAGCAATACCTTCACACCTTTTCAGTGCACCATAATGTATTATCTCTATTGTCATCATCAATAGATAGCAAGTGAAGGATTCAGCATAAAGGAACCGAATCCATGCATAGTTTGCAGGCATCAGATCCAACATCCAAATGAAAATTCATACCTGCAGATATACAAAACATTATAAATTTGAGATGCTCTATCTACTTGGGAAAGATAGTACAGACTAAAAAGGATATCTTCTGGACTATGTAAACCCTGCAGGGATGGCAGAGCCTGGTTTGGCACCTTGTGCCACAGAAAAACGCGCAGGACTTAAGATCCTGTGGCCTAGCGCCTTCGAGAGTTCGAATCTCTCTCCCTGCAAATCCAATCTTTGACGTCAAGCAAGGGTTTGGAAATCCGAAACGGAAATCAAGGAGGCACCTCCATGGACTGACTACCCACAGCCTTCGGCACTATTCCATAACCAGCTTTGCCAAGCAGACTAACGGGAATCTGGTGCTGACAAGCAGGTTCGCTAGGCACAGCGATCCCAGCACTACAATGATCTACATTACAGCACGCAAAGAGGAACTATACAAGGAAATAGACAACGCCTTTGGCCTGAGCGAAGCTGTTGTGGCCTGAAAGAGAGGCTCTCCAAGCCATTCTAGCTCTTATACCTAGCCTCGAATAATTTGCTGCTCACACTCCATGCCTTCCTGAATACGTGCTTCTTTTTCCTCTGGCACGCCCTGCATTCATCCTTCATCTTGAATATCTCTTGCGCTGTCCTCGGTTTCCCAGCCTTGAGGTCAAAAGTCATTGCATTATGCTTTTTGCAGAGATTCCAAACGATTAGAGACCCCCCCAGCAAATCCAGCTAGGCTAGGAGCTTGTCAAATTCATTTACTGATAGGTCTGCCTCTCGCATTATGGTTCGTACCATGCCTTTGCCTATCGGCCTGTGGGCTGGAACTACGATCATGTTTTCCGGCTTGCGTTCTCCAAAAATAGATGCATACTTTGTCTTATCGGATAGCTGCATTACTATGTGGCTGCCTTTCTGGTGGCTTACTTTGTAGCCTGCGTTAGTGAGGGCTTTGATTACCCTGTCGTAGTTTATGGGCGCTAGCCTAGACACTTACCTGCACCATCTCTACTGGGACAGGGTCGCCGTGCTTCTTCAGCGTTTCTAGATAAGCCTGTATTGCCTCCTTAACGTTCTTCATCAATTCCTTTCTGGTCTTGCCTTCCGTAGCGCAACCTGGCAGATCCAGAACCTTGGCTACATATAATCCATCTTCGTCTTTCTCTATTATTACTCTGTACTTCATCCTTTCCATGGTTATATTACGTATGTGCAGATATTAAATCTTTCCTCGAATCACCACTAACAAGCAGGTTCGCTAGGCACAGCGATCCCAGTTCCACCATGATCTACAGCACTAGAAAAGAAGAGCTATACAAGGAGATAGACAATGCCTCTGGCTTGAGTCAAGCCATAGACCTGAAAAGAATGTTAAGTCATTGAACACAATCTAGTCTAGAAGCTGCTCAAATTCTTCGACTGTTAAGCCAGTCTCCCTTATTATTGCACGCAATGTGCCTCTTGGCACCTCTTTTCTATTTGGCACTACAGCTCTTCGATGTGGAGGCTGCGTATTTCTGAGTATTATGTGGCTTCCCGTTTGATGGTCGTATCTATATCCAATCTTGGATAGTGCCTTGACTACCTCTGCCGCTGATACTATAGGAATTTTAGGCATTCACATTCACCGATACGACTTCCTCTTTTATAGAAGGTGGTATCGGCTCGTTGTGCTTCTTGAGACTAGCCAGATAACCGGCTATGGCATCCTTGACGTTCTCTATGGCCTCTTTTCTAGTCTTGCCATCAGAAACGCATCCGGGCAACTGAGGTACAGTAGCTACGAATACGCCGTCTTCGTCCTGCTCTATTTCAACCCTGAAATATCTTCTCATGTCCGTTCACTGTATATTATACAGCCCAAGCTATTTAAATTTAGGAGGTGTCCTGGCCCTAACTAAAGACCTCCGGGCGACTAAAGACCCTATAGCTCAAAAGGTCTTTAGTAGGCTCTCGACGAACCAGCTTAATGTAAGTGTAGAGAATGAGCCGAATCAGATAGGAAGTGACAATAACACCACGAGCAGCGGCCCATAACACAAATTGCTTGAAGATACGCTGGACATCTGCACGCTTAGAAATTAAGATATGGGTTGGATTATACGGTCGCATAACCATATTCCTTATATTGGAGCTTACGTTACTGTTCGCATAACCTTATGCAAGGTTCAAGGTTCAGATTTTCCGGAAATCTGAACCGTTTCTGCTTATATGCCTCGCTAAGCTATAATTCACGGTTCAGATGAATCGGCTTTGGCTTAGAATCTTGCGTTGTTTTTGGTGTGAAATATGGCTAGAAATATAGACGTGAAACATATAGAAAACGCTCTCAAACCCCTAGCGGGTTCGAGAGTTCAAATCCCTCTCCCTGCAAATTTTCCATCTTTAACAAAGTGAGCTGGAGTACCACTTTGTTTATGAGTCTGATCAAATCAGACCGCAGAAAAGTGTATAAACATGCATAACAATATAAAGCCATGGAACTTGCAAATGCATATAAGTTTAGAATAAACATATTGCATAGAAGGGCTATTTTAGGACAGAGGAAAAATCACGCTCAAGGAGATATGGGATTTAAGATGCAACAGGCATCCAAAAGCCGCACCAAAGAACTGAGAACTAACAAAATACATTCTTGCCAGGAGGCAACGATCGCATGATACAGAAGAAGCCCGAATTATTTATGGACGGAAGGATATTACAAGTATTACTAAATATACTAATATCTCGTAACAATATCCTAAAAGCATCAATCCAAAAGAAAATCGTATTGATTCAAATGCCTCTGTAGCTCAGTGGTAGAGCGCGTCCTTGGTAAGGACGAGGCCGCGAGTTCAATCCTCGCCGGAGGCTTCATAAATCAAATCGTACAAAATCTATCTTCAAATGCAACATATGTATCTACTCGCCGATGAAGACAACTCAATCTCTAAAACTATTCTCTCTTTCTTGCTCTCCCATATCTATGTCTATTCTGCATCCTCCGTAAAAATCAAAAATCCTGGTGCTCTTTTTCGTTTTTCCAGGAATTACCATCTTATACTTCTTCTGCTCAAGTAAATTCTCAATTAAAATCTGCCCGTTTTCATCAGCAAAAACGGACATTATCGGTTCTCCAAGATACTTTATTTCTATAGGTGTCTGTATACCTTTAAAATATTCCTTATCCTTAATTAGATTTATCCTGGTAATTTTTCTATTTATGACTTCATGCGTTTTAGGATTACTATCCTCTTTTTTCAAAAAATATTCCGGTATTTTTAAGAATAACGATTTTTCAGGTTTCTTAATCTTATCTTCCGAGCTTACATAATTCACTACACATATTCTATACTCAAGCATCTTAAGCCTTTCTTCAAGTTCTTCAGTTTCACTTCCTTCAAATATAAGGTCATTTGCAGCATACTTTACCGAATCTGCACTCTGTCTAAAATAAACCTTGTTTTGGCATAACCTCCTTATCCTAAGGTTTATGTCAGTGACACTATGTGTTATAAGCATTACTCCTATTCCCTTCTTTCTGAAATCCTGAATTCTCTGTCTTAAATCAAGCATGGCTGCAGATTGTTCATCAGAATCAAAGATAAGCTGCGCTTCTTCAAGACATATGACCATCCGCAGTTCATCATTGCCTTTTTCATCAGTCAGGTCGGCAAACGAATAAATCTGGTTTAATGTTAGTGCGTAGAAAAAGGGCTTCATACTGTTACTTATTCCTGAAATGTCAAAAACCATGCCTTCTCTTATGATCTTAAATAATTCCAATCCATCATTGTATGCAAATTGAGGCTTCAATAATATTAATCTCAGGTTCTGCAGGGCTGCCCTTATATTCTCACCATGTTTGCTATATCTTACCCCCGTATTGTTTCTCTTTCCATGGTTCTCTATAATCATCTCTTCTATCTTCTCATATACATAGTTTGGATCCGGATCAAGAGTCTCAGAATAAATTTTGCTAAATGCAGAAAGTAAACATTTCTCCATGGAATTTTTATATGGTCCGGCATTAGAAGCATGCGCAAGAAGCATTGCAAGATTTTCATAAAATTTTTCTTTATTGCGTGTATTTTCACATCTGAAGAAATTGATCTTAAAATCTTCATCATGGAACTTTAATACCCTGATTCCTATCTTATTTGCAAAAGCTCCCCATTCTTCTGTAGGGGCTATTATTGTGATATGGCTTCCACTTCCTTTTAGTTGGTCTAATATATTCATGGCAGCAAATGTTTTACCTGTGCCAGGCAAACCTGTTATAAGCGTGCCCAGATTAAGTGTTGAGGGATCTATCTTAATCTCCTTGCTATCTTCCCTTACCGAACCCTCAACATAAGAGCCGAGCGATATGCTATCTGTGTTTTTACTATCCTTATTAATCTCTGTATTTATTACTTTCAACCTTCGGGTCTTCTCTGGAAAGTTTATCAAAAATTCCGCATTTCTATAAGAAATAGGAAACGAGTCACAATTTCTAACCTCATTCCATATTTCCTTTAGCGTGCTTGATCTAAGTTTCTTCTCACCTAAAACTAACATCTTAGAAAGCAAATAATTCTCCAAAGAAGAATTATCACCATCTGTCAATATCAGATTTGATCTGTATCCAACTCCGTTTTTCACTATTATGTCATTTAAATTATTCAAAACTGCAAGAGTTACCCTTCTTCTTCCTGAATCATAATAAAGTTCGCTTTGAGCGGATCCCGAATCTTCTCCAAATCTCTTATCCCCAAAATTTTTAGATATGCGTATTTTATCGCTGCTAGCAAGCTCTTCGACCTGTTCTTTCAAAGTTCTTATGTCTCTTTCAGAAGAAGGAACAAATGATAATATAAGATCAGAAGAACTACCTTCCAATACTCTATGTATGTTATCCAATATCGGACATTCTTTTTCCTTAATATCTCTCGTATCAAACGCTATTAACGCCTTAGGATTCTGTACCTGCAATTCATAATTCTGTAAATTCTTTAATCTCATCCCAAGCACTGCATATGAAAGCCTCTCCCCTATTCTACAATCTTCTGAGACTATAAAAGACCTGCTTTCCTTGAACCTATGTATAAGCATAAACTGCAACCCTAACATCGAATCAAGGAAAAGTTCCGTGTCAAATTTCTCCGGAACCGTCTCTATCTCAAAAACTTTTAAAACCATCAACTCACAATATAAAAATCACCGCAAACAATATCAAAAAATTAATCAAAACCAAAGAAAATACCTCAGAACTTTTTATTGTCTTTATCCTCTTGTATGAAAAACAGGCAATTATTATCCCTATGACAGAGAGTAATAGTGTATATTCAAGTTTAAAATTCAGAATTAATCCTATTCCCAACATACTCAACTCAATATTTCCGCAGGCTGCCGCAAATTTTAAAATAGTGTAATCTTTCCTTATTTTCTGAATATAATGCTCTACAAACTCTATCTAATCACCTCATAAATAATAAAAGAAAGTGTAAACAAAAATGAGAACCCTACACTCTTGTTAATCAAAATTTTTCTGTTTTTTCTATTCGAAAGCAATGCGGCATCTATTAAAAAACTCGAAGCTATCGCACTCATTTTCACTGTAGATAAAAGAAAACCTCCAACAATATTCATCCAACCACTAACTAATAGTAACAATCCTTATTCTAGAGACTAATACATAATGCAAAAGGAGTCCGGAAAACGGATCAAACCTAAGTATCCTATCTAAGAATTCCCTCCGACCTGTAGAAAATACACTAATTCTATCTTCTAAAATGAGATTGGCAAAAGGTTTTGAAGGATCTCCAAATCTAAAATCAAGAATACCGAGTTCTCTTTTGCAGAGAGACTTATAGCTATTATCCTCTATTCCACTCAACAATCCATTAATGATAAGTTCTTCCCTTCTGAAAATATTAAAAAGATCCTCAAGATATGGGTATCTTTCCCTTTCCATCTCCTGATTATTTTTACAGGGCAGATTTCCAGTATACTCTATTCTATCTAGATATACTTTTATGGTGTCTTTCGATATCTTAAATGATCTGGCAACGTAAAAAAATAAGATGCCTAATGGTATAGGTATGAAGTTCCATAAATAACTAATAGAAAAGCTCATGCTCTCACCAAAGAGTAATTACCATCACGCAAGAGAATTTTTCTATAACCCGAATCCTCCAATTTCTTTATAGCAAAAAGTATATCTTCCTCATTAAATCCTGTTTCTTCTACTATTGTTTTAATTCGTAAATTATCGCGATATTTATCCTGTATATACTTTGATAACAATGCTATGGAAGTAGACTTTATTTTATAAAGATCTACACTTAGTTTTTTATTCTCATTATGAAGCATGTTTATTCTTTTTGCAAGAATTATGTCTGTTTCACGGCTCTCTGTATGCAATACTTCTATCTTTTCAAAAATGCTAGCGATTCTGCCTGAACCTAAAACTCCAATTATATATGGATAAATATCTTCAAAATTAGCAGAATAGTGGTCTTTTAAGAAAGCAAGAATGCTTAAAAGCCTCAAAAGCCCATCATGCATATAATATTGGGGCTCCACAAGTGAAAAAATCTGAAAGACTATTCTTTCTCTCGAAAAGCTTATTGTAAAATAATGGTCATCTACGCCTTCATCAACAATATACTCTCTTTCTGTTCCTTTTCTTACGCATCTGAGTTTTGGATATTCTTCTATCTTCCTGATTGTGGAAACGAACTTCTCATTCATCTTAACTCCAATAGAAATCCTGCTTACTAGAAATTTACCCTTCGACATCCACATCTCCTCTTACCATTGCAATTGCGAAAGCATCTGATATGTCCTCTTCTGGTATTTTCAGCTTCATAAGGCATCTCAGCATCTTCCTTCTATCTGCTTTAAGTCTGATCAGGCATGCAACAAGATATGAAAGTTCTACTTCCTTCTCTGCAGAAATTTTCCTTATTAAATCAGAAGGATCATCCCTGACAAGTTCATTTACCATCTTCCTAAATCTACCGTATTCTACTTTTATCATATCATCCCCAAATAAAATAGTAAGATAATCTCTGAGCCTTACTCCTATTACCTGCTTTATAAAAAACGCATCTCTCCTTTTTGTTTTATGCGTCTGCACCACAAAACATTCCCCCACTTCAAGATTCTGTATCCTATTTAATGTTTTTTCATCAAGCCCATAACTTTTCGAAAGTTTATTGAGGCTGTTTTTGTTCTGGATCCTAAAAACAAACAATACTGCAGAATTGTAGAGCATAGGTATATCAATATCCTCAAGCATCTGGGAGGCCATAACAATTCCTACGCCGTATTTCCTGCCCTCTCTAACTATGCTTTCAAGGCTATTTATCTCTTTTAAAAATTTCCATGCTTCGTCTAGGAATATGAAAACCCTGAAATCTCCATCCGCATTCCAGAATCTCATATTCCTGTCTATCTTATTTAAAAGATCGGAGACTCTTCTGCTCTTCTCTTTCTCTTCTAGATTTTTCAGATCGTAATAAATAATTGCATAATCCTCCTTATTCCCCTCCTGATCTTCAATTCCGAATAAACGGTCAAGTTTCAAAGAAGAATCCTCCCTATTTGTATTCGAAAGTTCTGCGTATTCCCCATTAAGGTCTATGACTACTATCTTGCACCCCAGCAAAGAATAAATTTTGAGCATAAGGCTCTTCATGAGATATGTCTTTCCACTTCCGCTCATTCCAAGTATAAATGTATGTGGATTTAAAAGAGATCTAAAATTCAGGAAAAATGGCATAGAATACTCTAATGATCTTCCTACAAAAACTCCCCCTTTTGAATATTCAATTGCCTCATCTCCTCTCTGTTCATTCATATTTGGGATTACAACTATTCCAGATGCAAACAGCGATCCTGTAATAAAACCATTTCTCATCAGAACCCCTCAATTAAATTAACAAGTTCTTCCCCGTTTGCAATTTCATATTTTACTCCCAATGCAGCAGAGAACGAGTCTCCTATCTGCATAATATTCGAATAGGCTTCCCTGGAAGCCTCAATCTCACTACCGGAATTAGCAAAAGCAAAAACCCTGATAAACATATCCAAAGCTCTTCCTCCGGTTCTAATACTACTTATTTCGCTTTCAAGAATGTCTATTTCCCTCTTTAATGAATTTACTTTATCGTGCTTTTTAGGATCTGTCCTAGAAAGCAATATCTCTTTCATCCTTTTTTTCGTTTCGATTGTATCATAAAGCCTCTTGCTATCGACCTCCTTGATCGTGACTCTAAACTCGAAAGGCAACCTTATACTTTCTATTACCTCTTTAACCCTGCCATGGTCTACCAGCTTTTTCTCTTCAGGCATTATAACCGCAATGGCAACTGCCACATATCCTTCATCGGTCTTCTTTATCATTGAATTGAGATTATGGGAAAGCCAAAATCCATTGCACATCTCTATTATTGCGGATTTCCTAAGAATCAAATTGTTTATCATGTGCCCACTGTTAAAATAAGCAACAGAGGAAAAAATCATAACTGCAGTAAATGCTACTAAATATATATTTGAAAAAAAGACTGAACATAAAATTGTGAAAGCCCCAATTCCATAAAGCATGTAAGCGTACACTTTTTTATCCTGTGTTTTATTATCCATAAACTAACCTAACATATAAAATCTGCCAAAGGAAGCTTCGCTTCCAAGCAGTTCAGAAAGCTCCTTTATCGATATTCCTGTTATTATAAGGCTGAAAGCAGGAAGTATGAAAGTATAAACTATAAAATATGCCACAGCTGAGAATATCTTGTCCAGAAGTAGCGCAATATTATTTTGCAGAGAGGTTACCGCTCCGGATATTTTTCCAATAACGCCATTATCCTTTGTACTGTTATAATAACTTCCTGAAGAAAACAACTGGTTCTCCACAGATACTGCCGAATATGTCACATTTGTTATTCCGGACGAAGAAGCACTTTGAAGGAATGAACTTGATATTGCCATATTGAAAAGATATGAAAGAGGCAGTACTACATACAGGCCTATGCTTACCGCTATAAAAAACCCGCCAAGTTTTCTAGTGGGATAAAATGACCTTAGTATAAGTCCCAATGGCAGCATTATACTCAGTGCTCCAACAGCAACAAAGGATAAGACTGCCGCCTGGACCAACACGCTTATAGCTACCGTGCTGAGAATCTTGATTATATATTGTATTTCAGTTATTACGGGCAAAAAAACATAACTAAAAGAGAACTGTACAAACTCAAGATTTATTTTAACTGAAGAAATTGCACCTACCACCGCATTTAACGCTAAAAGTGAAGTTATGGTACCCGAAACCATTGAGAATATGGGCTGGTGATCTTTTCCCATAAATGTGTAATCTCCAGATCCTGCAAGATAATCATAAGAGAGGCATATGGACGGATTTGAGCTCATATATCCCAAACAGTTTATCTTTGTGCCATTGACAATAACTAAAGAGTTTATCATACTTCCGATCAGTCCGGAAGGCGTGAAAAGCAGAATTAGCGTACCAACCAATATCCCGTTTATTACAGACTGGTATAATTCCTCTCTTCCAAATTCTTTGAATTTTTTCTCGTTAAGTGCATAGCCTATTCCCAATGAAAACCCGCTTAATGCTATCATAATACTTATTACGTATACGGATATTGCGTATCCCTGGTATCCTAAAAGAATATTTGCCATCTATTCACAGTGTGTTTGAGGTAAAATTGGAGAGAATATGTGTCGATGCTATTGCAAGATTTGTAGAAGCTACAGAGAGGACCGCAACGACAACAGCGCCTATTATAATATCTATGGCCATCGTATGAAGACTTGCCCTCTTATAAGAAGGAAACAACTGTCCAACAGCGTAAAATATGCCTCCAAGAACAAAAAGCATAGCGCTGAATGCAGGACCTATTCTCATGAGAAGCAGCTGTATATTTTGTATAGTACCAAAAATATCCAGTGAAATATATTCCGCATTTACTATTCTGAATATCACTCCAAAACCCATAAGCATTGCAACTGATGTCTTCAGCAGTATTCTCCTTACTGTCTTCCCATTATTCATGTTTATATCCAAGTAATCATCCATATACTTTAGTATAAACCTTTTACTACAATAAATATATAAATATTTAGGAAGAGCATTAATCACAATGCGATAAGTATCCCACAGAACTGTAGAGAAAGAATCAGTGCCATAAACAATCTTTCACTACCAACTAAGGTGGTTTTGGGCGATTTTCCGCTCAGATACGGTGAGAAAAGCCTCAATATGCTCCGGTAAAATCCGATTTAGTGAATCGGATCAGGTCAAAAAGTCAGAACTCCATTGCTCAAAGCGGCGAGTCTAAGTTGTGGTATCTTTTTCCTTGTCAATACCGGGTGCAATACCCTCTATGCAAAGTTCTTTGCCAAATAAACAGATCGCGCTCCGAGAAGCCGAATCACTCTTCATCAAATTCCATCTGCCTACTTCTTCATGTGCTTCTTGCACATCTTATTTATCTTTTCCATTGCATATTCAAGTGTCTCCTCCTCAGGAAGTGCAACTATCCTAAAATTAGAAGGAGCACCGAATGCAGAGCCTCTTGTTAACTGGACACCTGCCTCAAATAGTGCAGCCCTGACAAATTCATCCCCGTTTTTGAAATCCAATCTTTTCAGATCAATCCTAGGGAAGACATAGAATGTACTGTCTGGCATTACCACATCCATCAAATCATTCTCGCCAATCATCTTTACTACTGTCTCGACTCTATGTTTTATCTCACGCACCATCTTATCTATTGCCTTATTATGTTCCCTGAAATTGTTAAAGCCTTCAGCTACGGAATGCTGTGCCGGAGTATTCAAAGAGAGGCGTGTCAAGGCATATTCCTTAAGCTTCTCCCTTATCCTTACCGATTCTCTGTCATCTCCTGGGAGTATTGCAAAACCTACCCTGAACCCTGTAGAATCAAGGTTTTTAGAGCTGCCGTTAAGTATTATATGTGGTATGCCTTCTGCAACTTCTGACATGCTTGTGAACTTTGTACCGTGGTAGACTATCTCATCATATATCTCATCGCTTATAAGCAGAAAGCCGAACTCGTTTGCCAAGCTTGCTATCCTCTCAAGCGTTTCTCTTCTAAAAACCCTTCCTGTAGGGTTTCCGGGGTTTGTGACAATCATGTATTTAAGGCGCTTAAGCTTATTTTGAGATTTCATTGATCTTAGTTTATGTTCTATTTCATCGGTATTGACATCCCATTCATTCTCCATAACCTGGTTCATAAATATGGGCTTTCCCTCCTCGGACATAAGCCTTGGTATATACTGTGGATAATAAGGCTTCAGTATTATTGCCGTATCGTTCCTTTCCATCAACGCGTGGTTTATGAAAAAGAGGGCTTCAGTCACACCTGCAGTAGCTATTATCTTCTCGCTTCCTATCTTCTCGCCATACAATCTCTCATATCTTTTTGAAACAGCATCAAGAAGCTCATATGTCCCTGACGCTCTGGAATAATTAGTCTGATTCTCCTTAAGTGCTTCTATATAAGCATCAATCATAAATCCAGGAGTCTTGAAATAAACAGGGGGATCTCCTCTATTCAGCTTAATTATCTTCCTTCCGGCTTTCATAAGCTTTTCAGCGTCAGCATCAAGTTCAAGTATGGGATTTTTTATGTATTCGCTTCTTTTTGAGAAAGATATCATATGACAAACCATCAAATACTATCAAGTTCAACATTCCGCTTTTTATACTTTGACTGCCATTTCGTTTTTTGACGCATCAACCTTGCCGCCAGGAATAAACGGCTTCCTACCGATATATATAAAACATCTACTATAGATTATAGATAAATCCAGAAGAGTGCATGAAAACTATCCAATCAGCATCAGAATTCCTTTCAGTGTATGGGATAGCCTTACTTATAATAGCAGTAGTCACAGTGATAATCTATGCAATAACCTCTCTTCCTTCTTCCACTGTTCCAAATACATGTACCTTTTCCGGATATGTTTCCTGCAGAAACATAGCAATAGGCTCAAACACTTTAGCTTCAAGAGCAATACTTCTGTTCTCGAACCCACAACAGTATGCCGTAGAAAATGCAATACCTACCATAAACATAACCAATATAGGGACATTTACCGGAAGCTGCAGTCCTTATTACGCGCTTCCCGGAGGAATATTCGAATGTGTCATAAACTTCAATAAGAAAATGATCCCAAACCAGCTTTCCAACGGGAGAATAAACCTAAGCCTAACCGTATGCACAACGATAAACAATAAAAACTGCGGCCTTTCTCAGAGGGAAGTTTACTCCGGCAGCTTCAATGTACATATATCTCCAATAGTGCCTCCTCCAAGGTGTACAATCACATTATCTGGAAATTCTGTAATTCCCTATGGCACCAGAAGCAACTTAACTGCAAATGTAAAGCTCTTCAAAACCAATATAGCAGGGGCGACAGTTAATTTTACAACAGCAAACAGCATTAACTTACTCCTAAGCCAATCCCTTGTCAATACGGATAGCAATGGCAACGCAACAGCTTCAATATACTCTTCAACACCAGGTAACTACCTTATAACTGCATCATTTGCAAACTGCACTGTCTCAAATACGATTACCTATCAGGCGCCGCCAGAATTTTTATCTGTTCTATCGAACGGATGCGGAGCCGCATCCGGTTCAGGAGAATATGCCTATGGGAGCAATGCGGCCTTTTCCATAATTCCATATAATGGATATACCTTTACAGGATGGACAGGATATGGCACAGGCTCTTACACCGGCAATATGTTGTCTCAGAATGTAATATTATATAATTCAGAGACAGAATCAGCAAGCTGTCAATTAAACCTGCCTTCCCTATACAGTCTCAATGTTATTCAGAATCCGCCTAATACGGGTTTCGTTTCAGGCTCAGGATATTATGCATATGGCCAAATAGCAGAAGTAAATGTATCAGCTCCGACTATTGCAGGAACAGAACAGTATTCAGAAAACTATTTCAAACCAGGTTACTACTACTTCCAGACGCCTCCTGGTACTTCTACAAGTACTCTATATACTATTTCAATAGTGGGCGCAGGCGGCGCCGGAGGCTATGGCTATAGCGGCGCAGGCGCTTCCAGCGGAGGTTCAGGCGCCGGAGGCGGAGGATATCTGCAAGCTGTAGTATCAGGATACCCTCCCGGTACTGGTTTCTATATAAATGTCGCAGAGGGAGCCCAAGTATCCAATGGACAGGCTGGCATATCTTCAGTAAGCGGGCCTAACTTCTATTCATACTCACTAGGAGGCCAGGGCGGAAGCGGAAATTATGATTCCGGAGGTTGTTATATTATACCAGGAGGCGCCGGAGGAACCGCTGGCGCTTCAGGCGCTATAAAGATACTTATAAATGACCAAGGAGCTTCAGGCCAGGAAAACACCTGTACTGTAGGTGGCAATGGCGGAGATTCCGGAGACTCCCAAGGAGCAGGCGGCGCCGGAGGCGGAAGCCAACAGACACATAATTCTAATACCGGATATCCCGGAGGAAACTTCGGCGGCGGCGGAGGCGGCGGAGCTGCAGGTGAAGGAAGTTCAAACAAATACTGTCATGGAAACGGATGTCTTCAAAACGGAGGTCCCGGTGCCGGAGGAGCTGTAAACATATTCTGGACCGAACCTGTTCAGGAATCAAACTATATCTTTTCGCATTGGACATGCTCCGGAGAAGCTTCATGCTATTCCGGAACCACGTATAATTTCACTATACCAATAACATCAAACACTATAGAAACTGCAAACTTCAATGAAAGGCTCCTTCCAGGTTCTGTATCATACACCTCTCCTAATACCTATAACTTCTATACTCCCGCAGCGAGCAACACGTTAACTACATACCATGTAGTTCTTATCGGCGCCGGAGGAAACGGAGGCTATGGGTATTGGGGCGCTTCAGGCTGGAACGCAGGCGCCGGAGGCGGCGGAGGAGCATATATGAGCTTCAATATTTCCGGATATCCTCCTAATACCTTGTTAACATTTGTAGTTGGAAATTCAAATAATCCATATCCAAACTCTCCAAATCCCGATACTAATCCAGGAACATGGCCAAGCCATCCTTGGACATACTATGCTAATTACGGCGGAGCCACTACTCTTGCCGGCCCATCACTCTCAGTATCTGCCGGCGGAGGAGGAGGCGGCGGAGAACAATCCGATTCAGGAGATTGTTATCCTCTTCCAGGAGGCGCCCGAGGAATATACCAATACTCTGGAAATCTGGAAAATATAATGTCAATTGATGGATACTCGGGCCAGAGTATCGGGTGCACATTCACTACAGGAGGAGCAGGCGGCGCCGGAGGAAACTCTGGAAATAACATGGGAACTCCGGGCATAGCCGGAGCACATACTCTACAGGGAGGAAACGGAGGAATCTGGGGTGCCGGCGCCGGAGGCGGAGGCCTACCCCAATATGTAGACTGCCATTCAATAGGCTGCAGTACCTCTGGTGGAACAGGCGCAGTAGGCTATGCTGAAATATCCTGGGGATAAGAACCCAATTCCTTGTCTATCATGTCCGGCACTCTCTAATTTCCGAAGCATGGCAAACTCTTTATAATCTTTCCTGACAATATATAATAAAACTTACCTCAGTGGTTATAATGAAACTCAGACCTGCAAGAACTATGAGATATATAACAAGCCAAGCGTGGAGCAGATACTCCGTGAAGAAACCAAAAAAGAATTTTGTAAAGGCGCTGCCACATACAAGCCTGTTAATATTCCGCATGGGCGTGAATAAACCTGAATACGATACAATACTAACGTTAAAGGCAGACCATTATGTACAGGTAAGATCAAATTCCCTTGAAGCCGCAAGGCAGACAGCAAACAAGTATCTGGAAAGCCAGCTTCCTAACAATTACTTCTTCAGAGTAGTAACCTACCCTCATCAGGTAATAAGGGAGAAAAAGAGAGCCACAGGCGCCGGAGCAGACCGACTTTCACAGGGAATGTCCATGTCTTTCGGCAAGCCTGTATCTGTAGCAGCAAGAATAAATCAGGGAACAGATGTCTTCGAAGTTAAAGTAATAGGCAACACGGCCTCGCTCAGCGTTGCAAAAGAGGCACTCAAGAGGGCATCCTCGAAAATCTCCGGGCACTATTCCATAATAGCAAAGCCTATAGCGAAAAAAGCCGGATAATCAACATACACAAGCTCCAAGCCCAAGCTTCAATAAGCCCATTCGATGTTATGTTCCATGCATTCCAATCCTGCCTATGTCCCGGCATATCCGTTTTCATACAGGCAGGGATTAACCGGAAATATTTATGGCCTGGAATTCAAAAATAGCAAATCCCGGATCTACAGCTGTTCGTTTTTATACTGCCTTATTACCTCATCAATCATAAGCCTCAGCCATGCCGTGAATTCTTCAGGTTTTTTTCCGATTTCAGATCTAAGCTCTTCAAGGCCTATCCA
This sequence comes from Microcaldota archaeon, assembly GCA_021804095.1. Taxonomy (GTDB): domain Archaea; phylum Micrarchaeota; class Micrarchaeia; order Micrarchaeales; family CABMGC01; genus JAJZIZ01. Next base: position 30,300 of record JAJZKQ010000006.1, read on the forward strand.
CTTCCAGTCCTGAACCTCTTTAGGATCAGGTTTAGGCGTGCCATTATACCTGCCGAATATTATATGGTCATATTCGCGTTCACGTAGCCCGCTTCCTACATCAGCCTCATAGGGAAAGACGAAAGCTTCATGCATCTCGCAATCAAAGCCCATCTCCTCCACAAGCCTTCTATGTGCGGAATCTATGACACTCTCCCCAGGCATCGGATGGCTGCAGCAGGTATTTGACCATTTCTCTCCGGAATGATACTTCTCTCTATCTCTCTGCTGCATCATTGTCTCTCCCTTATCATTGAAGATGAAGACAGATATGGCTCTATGCCACTTTCCATTCTCCTTATCATGGGCCTTCATCTTCTCCTCTATTCCTATAGCCTCATCAGTCTCCTTATTTACCAGTATAACCATATTTTTTTCATCCATCTAAACCCTTTTATATGAATCAATACTATTCTAATATGATTGTAATTCTTATATAATATACCTATAAAACTAAAGTCTAAATACCATCAAATCCAGATAATATTCCGAATAGGAATAAAACAAAGGTTCTTTCTAATGAAAATATTATTGCAGTTTCCTGAAGGGCTTAAGCCAAAGGCATTAGAATATGCGAAAAAGCTTGAGAATGAAGGGAATACTGTATTCATCTCATCGTCACCAACATACGGCGCATGCGACCTGGCCATAGACGAGGCAAAGGCAATAGGCGCTGAAAAACTTGTGCACTACGGCCACGCCGAGTTCCACCATGTAGACTTCAATGTTGAATATGTATTCTATACTGTAGACGCACCGACAGAAATCCTGGAGAGATCCATGGAACAAATCAAAGACTTCAATACAATAGGTATAGTCACCACAATACAGCATGTACACCAGCTTGATGAAGTGAAGCGCTTTTATGAAAGCAGGGGAAAGACTGTAGTCATCGGCAGGCCTTACGGGTTTGCAAAACACCAGGGCCAAATACTGGGCTGCGATATAGGCAGCGCAGCAAACATCGACAGGAAGGTAGATGCACACATATACTTCGGCGGCGGAATATTCCATCCGCTGGGTGCAGTATTGCATACTACAAAGCCATTCCTCGCAATAGAGCCATTTACAAATACCATAGAGTTCATGGATCACTACCGTGAGAAGTACAGGAAAAGGAAGATGGGAAAGATAGCCGCCGCATTAGATGCAAAGAAATTCGGAATACTAGTAAGCACAAAAAACGGCCAGCATAATCTAAACCTTGCAAAACTGATCAAAGACAGGATAGAGAGAAATGGATTATCTGCCGCAATACTCATATCCAACAATATAGACTTCCAGTCGATTGAGAATATGATGGAATTCGATGCCTTCATCAATACCGCATGCCCAAGAATAGCGGTCGATGACACAGAGCGGCTGAAAAGGCCACTCCTCAGCGCAAATGAGCTTATGGAGGTATTAAACCTCAGAAAAGAACACTCCGGCAAATGAATATGCTATTCCATACTCTTCGGTGCTTCAAAATCCGTACAAAAAGCAGCATAATCTGAGTACACCCGGCTAAAAACAAAAGCCGGAATAAACTTTATCTAATTTTATCAAAAGCCGAAAAGCCTGTTTAGCTCGTGGCCTTTGCTGAAATTGTAGCTATCTCTACCTCGTTCAAAGAGCCAGATCCTCCTCCTACCGTATATTCAGCCCATAATGTTCCTGTAATGCCTGATCCTATTCTTACTGATGCAGGAGCTGCAATAGGAACTGATACCTGGACCTGAGTCTCAGAAGGAAGCCCATTAGTGAGCGTATTGCTTGTCTCAAGCATCTGTGGTGTAAAGACTCCGCTCTGTGCGTTCGACGCAGATGTTGTGTTAACAAAAATTATATTTGCAGTCACCCATGGAGTTCCGGTATCCTGTCCTATTGTAACCAGGAGATTTCCAGAAGAAGCACTGTATGACTGTATGTCACATGTGAATCCGGAAGTTGCAGTACACTGGTTGCCAAGAAGGCTTCCATTGAATACCCCTATAGATACCAATGCAATTATTACAACCGATATAATCAGCAGTGCCCATCCGTATGTCATCAGATATTCCATTGCGCTTTGCAGCTTGAATATTGCCATATAATCCGATTAATAATAGAAAAGAAAGATTTAAATAACTATTATCCTTTCTTAACAAACCCTCCCCATCCTTTCTTAACAAAACCCCTACTGACAAAATTGACAGGATTCATAAAATATCAGTGAAGGCTTCAATCCTTGCTTTCCATTATCACTGCTATGGTCTTGTCAAGCTGTTCCTTAAGCTTGTCTGCAATGAATCTCTTGGAATACGCATCCGCCCTTGCCGCTATGCTTATCTTAGTTGCATAAGCCCTTGCCAATCTTCCCCTCTGCTTCTTGCTTGCATTCCCAAGCTGCGGGAGCTTGAAAAGCACTCCGTATTTGGGAGGCCTCCCTCCAAATTTCAGATGCTTGAAAAGGGCCTTCTCGGCTCCAAGTAGCTGTATAGTGCTTGCCGGGAATGTCGCAAGCCTCTCAACCGAGCCTGCCTTAAGCAGAAGCTCAGCTGCAATCTTGGGTTCAATAAGATATGTTACATTAGGAAGGGCCTTGCCCACGCTTTCTCCTATGTATTTATCCAATGTATTCTGAAGTTCGGTAAGATCCTTCTCTGTTTTTGCCAACTCTCTCAAAGCCTTGTATTCCTCTTCCCCTATTTTCGGCCTGGTACTGTTCCCAATTATTCTTTTGAATATCTCAGTTCCGGCTGCCCCGGCGGCCTTCTCCAGCATCTCCTGGGTGACGCTTTCAGAATCTTTCATATTCAAGACAATTTCCGCGTATGCTTCCGCATTCAGTCCCTGCAATTCGGGAAAGTATATGCTATACCATTCATCCATTCTCTCATATACTATGCCTTTTACCTTGTCTATCTCTTTGTAGGTGCTTATGGCCTGCATTATGGGATGGTCGGCTGTAGAATAGGCAATCTTTACCTCTTCCCTAGACTCAGCAAGCATCCTTCTCCTTTTTTCGTTTTTCCCTTCCCTTTCCAAATAATCATCTCAATTCAAAACAAATCCTGTTACCGATTCCCAACACTTTCAAAGCACTCTGCCAAAATAACGGAAAGGCTTCCCTCCCATCTATATCATACTATTTTATGCTCTTTTTATGCCTAAAGATTATTTATGCCTAAAGATTAATATATATAGAAGCGTCAGTATGTGGTGGGATTTAAATGTCATCAAGGACTCATGCAGAAGAAGGAACTACTACTCTAAAAGATAGCGGATGGAATCGCATAGATACGAAGTTTCCAATAAATGTAAAGGCAAGCCTCGAGAGCGGCCAGCCTCTCTCCTTCCACTCAACATACAACATTACGAATGGAATTGCCAGAGTATGCTATGTAACACGAAATGGCGTAATAGAACTTTCATACAGGGAAGGCAGGCTCCAGGATACTCTCTTCTTCAGGCATCATGGGAAATACACTAAAAAGACGGCTTCGGAAGAAATAACAAAAAGATTCGGACTTGAAGACGACATGGAAGACATATACAAAAAGATATCGACAGACAAGCACATAAAAAAGGCAATAGACTCCCACTACGGCTTGAGGGTAACGCATAACGATCCATGGGAGACTACCTTATGCTTTGTAATATCCCAATTCAACAACATAAAACGGATAAAAGGAATAGTAAGAAACCTCATAAACAGTTATGGCATGGAGCTAGAATCCGGAAACACGCTTACACATATCTTTCCCGAGCCGGAGGCCATAGCAGATGCAAGCATCGGGGATCTTGTCAAGGCAGGCACTGGCTTCCGCGCAAAATACATAAAAAACGTTGCCACCGCGGTGTCAAACAATTTCGATCTGGACAAAATACACGGCATGGATTACCAGGAAGGCAAGGAGTACCTTATGGAAATGGAAGGCATAGGGGACAAAGTCGCAGACTGCATACTTCTTATGGGCTATAAAAAGCTCAATGCGTTTCCCATAGATGTCTGGATAAAGCGTTCCATGGAAGATCTCTACATGAAAAACAGGAAGGCAAACATATCCGAGATACACTCCCTTGCCGATGAAAAATGGGGAGGCTATGCGGGATATGCCCAGCAGTACCTCTTCCACCACGCAAGAAACCCGGTATATCAATGATAAAGCGGATAGACGATATAGAGGAAGAGCTCATCCTGATGCAGAAGCGCAAGGACAAAGTCCTGGACATATCCAGGAGTCTGATAAGGCTTGCAGGAAAATCGATAACATTCATGCACGCCAGGGATATGAAAAAGGCAAAGCTTCTCCTTGGCAATACGGAAGAGCTTGTCAGGAAGCTCCAGAAGGAAGACAAAGGCTTTGAATACAATTCGCAGCAGGCATATCAGGAATATGCCGAAGCGGCTGTCCTATATTCTATAATAAACTCGGGCAAGATCCCCACCGATAAAGACCTGGGGATAGATAGCATATCCTACATGCTGGGCCTTCTCGATACTGTGGGGGAGCTTAAGCGTGAGATCTTCGAAGCCCTTCGAAAGAACGACGTAAAAAGCGCAGAGAGCCTCTTCGGCTTCATGTCGGAGATACACGACTCGATGCTTCCATTGAGGTTCAGCAGCTCTCTTGTAGGGGATCTGCGTAAAAAACAGGATACCGCAAGGATACAGCTTGAAAATGCAAGCAGCGAGCTTCTCTCGTTCAGGAAGAAATCCTCATGACCTTCCGCTTTCGCCAGAATCTAAAATGTGCAAATTCATCTTGCAGGGTGTCGTATAACACCGCAAGAAGCATAAATATCATGGCATATCAAAATATAATGGACGCATGTGGGTATTAGTGATGCCAAACAAGCTTGAATCAATAATCGAAGAAGAGCAAAAGCGTATGCTTACGGAAGGCAAGAGATACGTGATAGAGCCCAGGTACTTCCATATTGTAAGCGCTATACTTAGCCCGGGGGAGTATGTCGTCATGGGCGCCTCCCAGCGATTCCCACACGCCCTGGCCCCATCCCTTCTCATAGCAACAAACAAAAGGGTGCTTCTGATAAAACTCTCTTTCTGGACATTATATACCGGGCATAATCTCTGGTCTCCTTCAAATGTTATAAACATACATTACGACAGGATAGCACAGATCTCCCTGAGCAGCGGCAGGTTTTTCTCCACTATAAAGATGAAGATTGTAGGAAGTGAAACCAATGTGGAGCTGTCAAAACTTACAAAGAAAGAAGGAAGGCGGCTGGTGGGCTTCCTTGAAAGGATAGCGCTTGCAGACGAATAGGATATGGAATACA
>JAJZKQ010000028.1 GCA_021804095.1 Microcaldota archaeon
GTAGGCAATACTTCCACAATTATAACTGATAATGTAAGTCTTCCAGGAAACTACACCTTCCGCTTTGCAACCCAAGGAAATGGGAATTATACCAATGCAAGCATATCCTACACATTTGCTATAACTGCTCCTATAAACATTTCAAAACAGAGAAACAGTACGCCACCACAACCACATGTACTTACAATAAATCTCCACAATCAAGCATATGCAAGCTTAAACAATCTTTCCGTATCAAGCAACACTACACTCGAAATAAATTCGACTAATGAGAAAGCTTTCATACGCATATCTTCAGAAAATCAGAGTGGTCCGTTCTCATTGAAGATAATCAATGCAACAAATATCTCAGCGGCAACTCCCGCAGGAATGAAGGTAATATCTGCAATCAACATCACCCTGAATTCAAATTCATCCAACAGTATGACTCTGAATATGACAATGGGTTACTCCTGCAATAACGGATTCAAATCTGTAAGCCCATACATACTTAAAAACTCTGTCTGGACTCCTATTACCAATTACCATATAAACAACTCCACATGCCAGATATCATTTGAGATACCTTCCGATCCAGTAGTAGGCCTCCTCGCAGTTCTTCCTTCACATACTGTGAACAATCCAAGCGGTTCAGTTGTCCTCTGGGTAGTTATTCTAGTAGTTATTATAATAATTCTGGCAATCATCTACCTTTTGAAAAGGCCGCAAAGAAGAAAGTTCAAGTAAAAACCTGTAAATTTCAACATAGCCGCACCATTGGGCAATGCATATAAATTGAAAGTATCCATCAATAGATAAAAATGGGCATAGAATGGCTGGAGGAAACATAAAAAACCATGGTAAAAATTCACCAGATCTTGAAAGCAAAGTCAACCAGGTTTTTGCAAGAATACTCAAATCGGAAAAAAACCAGAACGAAAAGATGGAAGAACTGCTTTCAACCGCATCAGAGAATAATATTCCAATACATAAGCTGGAGTCATACATTGATCCTAAAAGTGCAGCAGCAGCAAGAAGGCATTTAATCGGGAAAATCACAGGCACAGACTTAAGATCGATAGGCTCATCAAATCTTGACTATTCCTTAATATCAAACAGAAATGCCGAGAATGTCATAGGCTACATGCAGATGCCGCTTGGGGTTGCCGGTCCGATACTCATAAACGGAGAGCATGCAAAAGGCGAATTCTATGTCCCTATGGCTACAACCGAAGGCGCATTGATAGCCAGTGTTAATCGTGGCATGAAGGCCATAACCTCTTCAGGCGGAGCAAAGACGATAGTCATCAAAAACGCCATGACAAGGGCTCCTGTTTTTGAATTCGACTCAATAGCATATATTCCAGGCTTTCTCGCATGGATAAGAGAAAACCATGAAGAAATAAAGAGAGCTGCAGAAGCCACCACTTCACACGGCAAGCTTATTGATGTTATGCCATTTGTAACAGGTGCGAATGTCTGGCTTAGATTCTCATTCGATACAGGCGACGCAATGGGCATGAATATGGTCACGATAGCCAGCGAAGCTGCATGTGAATATATAGAAAGCAATTTTAAGAAGGCAAGGCTCGTCTCAATCAGCGGGAACATGTGCTCAGACAAGAAAAACTCCTCCATAAACCTACTATTCGGCAGAGGCAAGAGCGTGATTGCCGAAGCAATCCTGGAAGAGGAAATAACACGCGAAACGTTGAAAGCGACCACCGAAGGCATACATAATCTAAACATAAAGAAAAACCTTATGGGAAGTACAAGGGCAGGAAGCAACAATCTCAACGGGCATGCGGCCAACATGGTGGCAGCTGTCTTTGCAGCTACCGGACAAGACATAGCACAAGTGGTTGAAAGCAGCAACTGTTTTACCATTACCGAATTAAAAGCAAGAAAACTCCACATATCTGTTACAATGCCTTCTATAGAGGTAGGAACAGTAGGAGGAGGCTCAGGCCTTCCAACACAAAAAGAGGCACTTTCTATCTTAGGCGCATCTGGAAGCGGCAAAACCAAAGGCTCAAATTCGCTTAAACTTGCGGAGATAATCGCATCCACTGTATTGGCCGGAGAGCTCAATCTTCTTGCTGCGCAGTTCTCCCGTGAACTGGGAAGAGCCCACAATCGACTGGGAAGAAGCAAAGGCTAATCCTTCTCCATAATCCACGCTTCAAAAACAAAAGCACCAACTCAAAAAAGAAGGAGGCAGGTTTCTGCCTCCCTTTCTGGGTGTGTCAGACTACGCCTGACATTATAATCTCTCAGGAAAAATATATAAATCTATTACCTAAGTATAACTAAAAGTAGTAAGGTATTTATTCTTATACTAAAATATATAATTGCAGAAATGCGAGCCAACGCTATATAAGAACGGCAGGGGCAGGTCAGGTCTGTATCTCTTTCTGGGTGAAAACACGGGTAGTGGAAACTATGGGACTGGGAAAAATGAAAAGCTGCGCAAAGAGCTTCTGGTGTCACTTATGCATAGATATGACGAGATAATATCTACTATAAGTGAATATGAGCGGTCTTGGCCTAAAGCAGAACTTTCGGCAAAGGCAGATATGGTACTTGATTCTATATCTGACCTGCTAAGGCAAAGATCTCTCAGGGAAGTTACGGCCTCATTGGAGATGTCAGGAATAATAGGACATGAAGAGGCCGCATACTTCTGCGGAAAGAAGAAAAAGCAGCCAATCATAAAGGAGGCGGAAGCCTCCTCCAGTCCCCACTACCTATGTTTTCTCACACAGTATAAATTTATGGCATCTCTAAATCTTCCAAAATCCTTTCCAGAATCAGAGGAACAAATGCACCAATCATCGTTTTGCAATTGCAAGGGATACGATATCCTCAAAAAAGATATGGGTGATCTTCCTTCCTACAATATCAAGGCCCATATCTCCAATATTCTTGGAAAGGTCTTCAAGATCACCAAAAGAGCTTGCATTCAATATTATAATGCCCTCATCATCCAAGTGCTCTCTTGCTTCTGAAAGAAATCTTACTGAAAGCTCTATCCCCCTCTCTCCACCGCTCCATGGATTATATTCAATTTCTTCACCTTTCTTCTCATTTCTGAGGTAAGGCGCATTGAAGATTATCATATTGAATCTCATGTCTTTAGGCATCTCAGAAAAGAGATCGCTCTTAATGAATTCGGCATCTACATCTAATTTCTTTCTATTCAAATCAAAGTTTTTCGCTGCAAGCCTCAATGCATTTTCATTTATATCCGAAAAAATAACCTTGCCTCCTTCCATAAGGGAAGCCGCTACCAGTCCCAGGATTCCGGATCCTGTTCCGATATCTATTATGTATGGTTGTGTCTTATTCAACAATGGCAGATACTCTGCTATCATCTGTGCAGAAAGAAAGGAATCGTCAGAAGGCCTGTATACCTCTTCTTCTGTAGATATCTCCATGCCCATGTATTCCATGCTTATGGTTTGCCAACTGAAATATAATAATCTGCATCCTGACAGGCAATATTGTTCGGCAGCACAGAATACTACATATATGTAATACTTATATATCTGGAAAATCAGATTATATTAGATGGCAACTGCCTCTACGGTATAATGAATGAAAAAAGACAAGATTTTAGAATTAAACCAAACCCTGAGAACTGCTTTAGGCGAAGCATTAAGGGACAACAGAAATATGGCTGAACAAGTAAGACAACTCGAAGAGGAGATAAAAAAACTCAAAAGGATCTCAACTACTGACTTTATGACCGGATTAGGAAACAAAATGGCATTCGATAAAACACTGGAATCCTCAATAGAAGATTATCTTGCAACAGGCAAAAAATTTACCCTTGCAATAATAGATCTAAATGATCTTAAGAAAGCAAACGACATTGGAGGGCATGAAAAAGGAGACAGTTTAATAAAATCGGCAGCAGGGTTAATACATCATACTATAAGAAACAATGACTATGCCTTTAGGATAGGTGGAGACGAATTCGCAATAATTCTTTCAGGAACAGAAAACGGGAAACCTTTCGAAAAAAGACTTCATTCCTTGGCAGAAAAATCAAACATTAGCCTTTCAATTGGCTGGGCAAGCACTTCACATGTAAAGAAATCATGCACATCTCAAAGCATTATAAAAGAAGTCCTATTTGAACTTGCAGATTCCAACATGTATTTGCAGAAATCATTGTACAAGAAGAAAGTTCTGCCTAGGCAATAATAAATCATCTATGATCTATTTTTATCTTTTTCCTGCCAATCCATACTGCTAAAATTATGCTAAAGGTAATGAACTGGACGATATGCCGGCATGGATGATTGCAGAGGAAATACTTTCCAAGGCAGAACGAATACTTATGGAATCCGCGCTTGAACTTCTGCGCAGTCAGATAAAATCCGGTACTATAAAGGTCGATGGAACATTTGCCCCTTCTTCAGAGGCAAGCGGCGAAGCCGAACGCGACCTATTTCTTATGGAAAAGCTTATCGCAGATGAAGAAAATCTCTATCACAGATACCAAAACCTTATATCATCTGTAGAAAGCGGAAAGGAGCAAGATATGCATATAGTTGAGCGGATGGAAGAGATAAAGAAATTTCTACTATCGGTCTCGCAGATATCATTGACTGCAAAGAATGCAAAAGTATTCCGTGAATGGTTTTCAGATGCAGGCAGTAAAATGTCCATAAAGGACCCGGCAGAAATACTCGATTCGACCGCCATGCTGAGGCAAGAGCGCGCATCTGCCTTGGAATTCTTTGTGGGAAATAAGAAATTTATTAATTCTGAGATATTAATGCCTGAGGAAATAGAGATACTGAAAAAGGCATATTCTCTCCTGGGAAAAGAAAATTTCAACAAGGTGCAAAAATTATGAGGCTAGGTTATCATGTATCAACTGCCCAGAGAATGGATCTTGCATTTGACAGGGCATTGGCATTAGGCTGCAATACAATGCAGATATTCCTAAGCAATCCACGCGGCTGGGAAATAAAAGAAATATCCAAAGAGATAAAAGAAGCATTCCTTGCCAAATCCGAATCTAAAAGGGTTAGCCCTGTAATTGCACATATGCCATATCTTCCTAATTTATCCTCTACGAACAATTCAACTTATTCAAAATCTATAGAAAATCTAAATAAAACGCTTATGTTGTGTTCAGAGCTAAACGTAGAATATTTAGTTACTCATCTTGGCAGCCATCTTGGGAAAGGAAGCGATATCGGAATCAACAATGTCATAAATGCAATTAATAAAGCAGAAATAAGCGATGATGTAACCCTTCTTCTTGAAAACACCTCAGGAAGCAAAAATAGCGTAGGCTCAACCTTGGAGGAACTTGTAAAAATACGCGAAGGCACAGAGAAAAAAATAGGCTTTTGCCTTGATACCTGTCATCTCTACGCTGCTGGTTATGACATAACTAAAAAAGAGGTATTGGAGGAGATAGACAAAAAACTAGGTTTCAAAGACGTTCATATCTTCCATCTAAACGATTCCAAATTCCAGCTGGGCTCCCATCTAGACCGGCATGAAAATATAGGTATGGGCTATATAGGCAGAGAAGGATTTTCAAAATTCTTTTCCTACAGGAAAATATTAGACAAGCCATTCATCATGGAGACCCCTCAAGAATCAAAGGAAGAACTATTACTTGTAAAACAGCTATCTGGAAATCACTAATTCTCAGGAGAAACGCCTGCCTTTATTTCAGTCTTACGTGACGTTATAACTACTTAATTTTTTCAGGTGTATATATGATATTCGAAAAAACAAAATATCCAATAACCATAATCAAAAAATTAGAACTTAAAAGAATTTATCATGGCGATTATTCAACATGGAAATGGAAAAAACCATTCTTTCTGAAAAGATTTATGTTGAATGGAAGAATGAATCCCCATGTTGTAATAATCGGAGAAAGCGGCGGCGGTAAGTCAAATGCATCAAGGGTAATCATAAAAGAGATTGCAGATACAGGGGCAGGGCTTCTCATACTTGATCCTAATGAAGATTATCTTGGGCTTGCAGACAAAATAGGCGCCGATGTCTATGATGCTTCACGTTCAAAGGTAAACTTTTTAGATTTGGACGGAATGGATGAAGAAGAACGCATTGGAGAGACAACATCTATACTATCAAAGCGATTAAGGCTTGGATATGTACAATCTTCATTGCTAAAGAGATGCATTGGATATACCTACTGGGTAAGCAAGCCTAAAAACAGGATTCCCACAGTATCAGATTTGATGCTTACCTTGAAGCGTTTTGAGGCAAAAGCAGAAGGATCAGAATCAAGAACACTTTCACTGCTAATCGAGCGCATATCTCTGATAAACTCAAGAAAGCACGGACGGCCTATAAGCATTGAGAAAATAATGGGATCCAGGAGCATATTTTTGCTGGGCAGTATGCATACTGAAGAAGAACAATCAATATATATGGAAGCCTTGCTCCGAAAGATATATTCATCAATGCTTAGCAGCGGATACAGCCGCAAGCCATTCTATATAGTGATAGACGAAGCAAGAAAGATAAGCGGCAGTGTAATTCTAGGAAGGCTTGCAGCAGAAGGCAGAAAGTATGGCCTTGGCATAGTAGCGATATCACAGAAGGCAGAGGAGATAGACGGAAAAGTCATGAGCAACTCCTCTACTATAATCTCCTTTTATCAGCGGGAGCCTTCGGAATTGCATTACATCTCAAATTACATCTCAGGCGGTTCGGAATCCGGAAGGCTTGTTTCAGTCAAATCAGCCATAAGAAACCTAGGTGTTGGCAAAGCTGTAATATTGGATTCACGGTATAGAGAGCCTATAATGGTAAAGTTTGAGTCTTCCGATATTGGAAATTTCTCTCTAAAGTATTACATTGAAAACCTGTCTTACAATGCCATTGGAAAAAATCTCCTTGTAGAAAATCTTCATAGAAGGCATATCAGCGATATAGATATTCAGATTGCTGTATCTGCTCTAATTTCAGAAAAAATACTTTACGAATATAATGACTGGTATATATCAAATCCAAGAAATTCTCCAGAGCATGATATCACAGTTTATCGCATATCTGAAAAACTTAAAGTAAATGGAATATCTAATGAAATATACAATTCCTCATATGGTCCTGATCTAATCATATACTCAAAAGGCAGACGGATTGCTATGGAATATGAAACCGGAAAGAAAAACCTAAACGATGTCATTCACATGCTGGAATACAGAAAAAAGAGTTACCCTGAAATAATTCTTGCTGTAAACGACCTGCATTACCCCAGATACTCCGCAATTCCCGGCATTACTGTATTGAGAATATCCGATTTCTTTGCAAGTAATCCAGAAGAATATCTATGAATTCGTAACATAACCTTCAGCCTGCAATACTATATCTTGCGTATGTTGTAAATGCGATATTCCTTGACATGCTTCATCCTTCTATCATATACAAATTCCATATCTGCACCTTTGCCTTCAAAAAGCAAAGGCAGCCAATATCTATCGTCTTCCCACATCTTATGTAACGGAAGCCTACCTTTGTTGAACCATTTCAGCTCTCCTTCCTCGCCGCCTACTGCCTTACCTGAAAATCCCGTTACCAAAAAGACATATCCCAATCCAAGAATCTCTTTTTTCGAGCCTTTATAGAATTTTACCTTCCCAAATTTTTTCATCTCAGTAACAGTAAGTCCAGACTCTTCCTTTACTTCTCTGACTATACCTTCTTCCGGAGTCTCTCCTTTGTCAATCTTTCCCCCAAGCCCATTCCATTTGTTCTTGCTTATGCTCCTTCTCCCGAATTTAAGCAGAACCTTATTTTTCCTAATTATCATACATAATGTCCATTTCTGCATGGCATCAACAATATAACCCTACTTATATCCATATATAATTTTATTTTTTCAGCCTTTTTACATTTTCGAATTCGCAATCTTCAAATCTGATTCTTAAAGAATCTGAATTGCAGATTTAGGCTGCAGATAAACATTAAAACAGATAGCTGCAATAATAATATATGGAATTTTTGGAATTAGGAAAGACAGGGGAAAAAATCCCCGTTATAGGGATGGGAACATGGAAGCTAAGCAAAGATGGGATCTCAGCACTCAAAACCGGCATATCACTAGGTTCAAACTTTATAGATACGGCAGAGATGTATCAGACTGAAAAATTTGTTGCTGAGATATTAAAAGAGAATCGTGATGAGGTATTCATCGCTACAAAAGTATCCCCTCACCATCTGCGATATGACGATGTGATAAAGGCATGCAATAACAGCCTAAACGCCCTAGGCATAAAAACCATAGACTTATATCAGATACACTGGCCTAATCCGTCTATTCCCATATCTGAGACAATCAAAGCTATGGAAAAGCTGGTATCAGAAGGCAAGATACGATACATAGGGGTAAGCAACTTTTCGATAAAGGAGCTTAAGGAAGCTCAGGAAGCGATGAGATCCGGAGAAATAGTCTCAAACCAGATTGAATACAGTGTTACTGAAAGAGATCCAGAGTCAAGCGGAATGTCAGCATACTGTTTATCTGAAAAAATAACAATTATTGCATACAGCCCGTTAGGCAGCGGAAGCGTGCTCTCAATTAGCAACAAGAAGATTTATGGAAAGCTCAATGAGATAGGTTCAAAATACGGAAAGAGTGCAGCACAAGTCGCATTAAACTGGCTTATTTCAAAAAGGAACATTACTGCAATACCAAAGGCTAACACTCCGGATCATATGGCTGAAAATATAGCAGCATCTGGCTGGAAACTCAAGCCTGAAGACATAAGCGAGATAAACTCTTTTTTATAAATGGCCGGTTTCATAGGAAACTGGCCCGTCATATAATAAAGAAGACATCAGGAATCTGGTCTGAACGCCTAACTGAGCATTACCGTTCAAAAACATAGGTACTTGAAGCATCTGGAAGCAGCGCATAGCTCAATGCCATGCAAACCTACCTTACTAATATAAAAATTTTGCTTTACAAACTAAATTGTAATCCATGGCGTTATCGCAAAAACTGATTATATACATATTCCTAATAGCTGTTATCTTTGCTGTGGGAATATCAGGTACATACCTGATAGGTCACTATGAAAAAGGATTCAATGTACCTATAAATTCAGGATTGACTGCAGCATACTACACTACCGTAACACTCTCAACTGTAGGTTATGGTGACATAGTTCCAGTTTCAAACACCGCAAGGATATTCACAATAATTCTCATTATAACTGGAATAGGAATATTCTTAGGAGCTCTCACTTCTATAACCAGTGAACTTGTAAATACGAGAGTGGAATACCTAACCGGAAAGATAAACTCGTTCGAAAAGAGACTGCTCAGGAAGCATGTCATACTTGTAGGATTAGATTATATCAATGTCAGGCTGGCAGAAAAACTCAAGGAAAAGAATGC
>JAJZKQ010000029.1 GCA_021804095.1 Microcaldota archaeon
GACCTGGTTTTATTCCATACTGGAGAACATTATGAGATGTTTTCGTCATCAAAATATTTTATGATTTCGTCATTCATCACGCCTATCTTCGCTTTATGACTATTTGTCAACATCCTATAGAGGATTAATGAAGCTTATTATATCAGGAAAAATAAGAATATTATTGGTAAGACCATGAAATTAAAAAGAGATGGAAGGGAAAGCAGGAAAGAAATATTCCAAACATCTCTAGGTATGGTTTCAGTAATGAATCTGAATTTACCAATAAGTAGAACAGAGGATTTGTCATCTCTGCTTTGTAAAGAAAGGCTCATAAAGCCAACAGTTTTTGAAGTTATTAGGATACTGGAGAGCAATAAAAAACTGTTTGAGGTCCTTAAAGGAAGAGAGTTTCCACTCACAGGAAAAAGTATCTTACGGGAAAGATGCAGTCCACTATATGCAGAAATTGATATTCAGGAAGGAAAGGGAATGCCTTTCTTCAAGATTTTTACAGATTTTGAAGAGGTTATTTTTGGATCCAGATTTAGACTTAGGGCATGTGCAGGCTTTGAGCCTACATATACCATTGTCGGAGTTGAGAAGTTAGTTGCACTGAGAGATCCTGAGATTTCAGGAATAAAAAGATGATGTGAGATATATGGAAAAAACTATAAAAAAACCGGAGATGGAAGAAATAAAGTTTGCAAGATTCGGAGACGTGCATGTTGCAGTAATAAAAAATACCCCAGTAAGTAATCCTGGATTCTCATCTGGAAGGATATTGGCAGATAATGGATTGGTTAAACCTCTATTTCCAGGAATACTACATACAATTGTGAATGACAGAGAGTTGTTGAATGCACTTAGAGGAAGGACCTTCGCAGTTCAGCCGGAGCAGGATATGGCCATAAATGACGGAGACTATAGAGGCAGATACAGATTAAAAAAAGGAGGAGGAATTGAAAGAGGGGGCATCATATCCGAGAATACAATAGTTATGTTTGGAGGGAAGGGCAGATGGTTTCTTAAGATAATGGGAGATGGAATGACAAGGCTTTATGAAGCCCGTTTTGAAGTAAGCAGGGAATTTGTTATTAGTGAGGATGAAACTACACACAGAAAAGTAGATACAATAGTCGGAATTAGGCGTGGGTGAGACAGATCTGAATGTGGGAAGATGGCTCAGAGTTGACATGATGTGGCATGGTAATCTGCTAAACGGAATTTTTAGCAGTTTTATTATAGCCATATGTCAAAAAAAGAAATTGGTGGGATGGTGCTGAATTTTGAGAGAAGGCTCGAAGAATCTGGAAGGGGTATATTTTTTGATAGGGTAGAGACAGGAGCGCTGCAGGGTCTCTTCCTGGCAAACAGAAGTATGGGTTTTGATGAATCATTAAAAATACTTAGAGCATCTGATCTCAAAATGCCCGGATCGCTTGATATAATTAGGCATGGAAATGAAGATAAAACTCTACTTAGAAAGATAACAGGAAGATTCTGGGTAGGAGACTCTCCGGAGATTGGAGAGAAAAATACAGAATATGTTTTTAAGAGAGATAGATTGATTGAGCGGGGAGGGAATATGGATATAAATAGGACAGTTTTTATACACGACGGAAACAGCCCTTTTATGCTCGAAGTGCATGGAGATCAATATACCAATTATTACAGACGGAGGTTTGATCTGTATGGAAGGGATGGTTCAGACATGATTCCCAATATGATAGTTGGAATTAGGGATGGTGGGATAATACCTATGAAGATCTTGGGCATTAACCCATTTTCAGAAGCTCGGAGGCGAGCATAGGATATAGATTGAGCCACGCGTTGCATGTGTTTTGCAATATTCGGAATTTGAAGCGGATTCGTAGGCAATCTTTTTATATGAGTACAGATGCAAGATAGGTAGAGATACTATGGAAGTTAATTTGAAGACCTTTAGACCGGAGAAACCATCAGTCCTGTTTGTAGGAAAACAGGAAGGATTCCATATCATGAGAAAACCAGATAAGGTAGATTATAGAAATTGGAAAGAAACGCTTGATCAAGCTGGGCTTAAACCCGTTTGTCTGGAGGATGTTCTGAGTACGCTTCTTCAGGAGGATTTCCAACTTGTGAGATATAGAATGTGGGGTCTCGCATTTTATGTTGTAGGTGGGGATGGAAATTCAGTAATAAATTACAGCGATCCCAGGACCAGAGGAATCTTTAGGATACTTACTGATCGTGGAGGTTCTATCATAGGGATTAGAAGGATCGATAGTGTAGTTAAAACAGATAATGAAGAAAAGCCCGAGCAGATGGTTTCCATAAACGGTAATAATACTAGACCGCTTGTGCTGAGTATAATGGAGAAGGATGATTCAAAATATAGATTTGCTCTTACTGATGATTCAATAATGCCAAGTATGGTGAATTGTTTAGTTGGCGTTCCAAAAACAGAGAGCAAAGCCAGGGTAGTAGACCTTCTCAGGAAATAATAGAAGCTTGTCCTAAATTTGCTGGTTATATGCTTCTTTTAGTATATAACAAAAGGCAATTTTCCTTATTTTGCAGGGCGGATGTCGTATAAGGTTAATAGCTTGAATATATGCCATACTGGACGAATGTGATATTCGACGAAAGATTTGAAGATATTTGTTTGGAGTTATCTGCCACCATGACCGCCGCCGAAGCCGCCGCGCATTCCTCCGCCGAAGCCGCCTCTTCCGTAGCCGCCATAACCGAAGCCTCCTCTGTCGAAGCCTCCGCGCCAGCCGTCCCAACCGCCATAGCCGAAGCCTCCTCTGTCGAAGCCTCCGCGCCAGCCGTCCCAACCGCCATAGCCGAAGCCGCCGAAGAACGGATAGCCGAAACCGAAAAATGGGAAACCGAAGAATGGATAACCGAAGCCATAGCCGTAGCCCATTCCATAACCTCCCATACCTAAACCGTATCCTCCCCCGTATGGATAATAGCCATTACCACCATAGGAGTAAGGCGAGCCATAGTTGTATGGAATTGTGTAATCAGGATTCTGAGCGGTATTTGGAGGAAGTTGCTGCTGGGGCACCTGTTGCTGTGGGGCATACTGAGGTATCTGTTGCTGTGGCTGTCCTAATGTCTGCTGGTTGTATTGCTGTATCATCTGGTTTGTAGGGTTGTTACTGCTCCCGTTGTCCTGTTGCTGGAGATATTGGGTTGTAGGATAGTTATTAGGGGTGTCGTATCTGTAAGCATAGTAACCTGGCCCGGGAGAACATGCATTCAGGCTTAATATTGCAGCCATTCCAGCTGCAATTATGCGTGGCGTTGTGCCGATTCTTGCGGTAGAAGTTTCGGTTTTCGGATTAGGGTTACCTTGGCTTCTTATAATCGGTTTTATATCAATTATACTATGCCTGTTTGAGATGTTTTCTTGGTGTTGTCTGGTTTGTATGGTTTCCATTTTTTATTGCCTTTATCTGCGCCAGCCGTATCCGCCCCAGCCTCCGCGCCAGCCTCCCCAGCCTCCCCACCATCCGCCATAAACAGGCATGAATACCGGAGCGACAGGATAATAGCCAGGATAGAATCCGACAGGATACCCTACACATCCTTGGAGTGAAAGTGCTCCGGCAAGTACAGCTGCACCAATAATGCTTGACCTTCTTATTACAGAAGGTTTCCTTTCATTGCCTAGAGGTTGTTCTTGCCTTTGCAGTGCTTTTATTTCTGGTATGCTGTTGGTGCATACGGCAGTTCGCATTGGTTTTTCGTTTATCATTTGTTCACCTTTTAATCAGTTTCTCTGCGCACATTGCAGTGCCTCTGAATTTGTATTGTATACACTGCTGCAATTTCCATTGTAATTTATATCATAATAGGTGCCGTATTGATTATAGCCTATTCCTTTATTGGTGTCGTTGTTGTTTTCTTGATATATTGGTGGCAATGACTGCTGGTATGGAGAATAGCTGTTGTTCTGGTATATTGGTGCCTGCTGCTGGGGCTGTGGATTTACAGGAGAATATCCAGGAGGATAGTAGCCAGGGTAGTAGCTGTTGCCCGGGGATGTCTGTGGTTGTTGATAGTTAGGCGCTATGGGACTTGGACGGTATCCCTGAGGATACTGCTGATACATCCCAGGATAAGTACCATAATAACCAGGATAGGCTGAACCTGGATATGTTGTGCATCCCTGCTGGAAGATAAGTGCACCTGAGACTATTGCCGCAGAGATAATTCTGCCCATGGCAGTTTTGTTTACCCTGTCTGTTGGATTAAATTTTGGGATTGGGCTTTCAGGCCTTTGTATCGTTGTGTTTTCTTTTGTTATCATATTTACACCTGTTGATTAATTTCTCTGAATGTTTTGCAGATCGGCATTGATATCGTAATAATATCCACGGTAGTTGTATCCAATGCCGTTGTTCTGATATGCAGGTGGCTGTGGGTTGGCATATTGATATTGTTGCTGCTGGTATTGATTTCCATAAGGTACATTGTACATTGTTTGTTTCTGATGTGTCTCCGGATGTGGAGTGGTGTTTTTGCTTATTTGCACCATATTGCCTTCAGATCTTGCCTGGAAAAGAGGACCGAGATTGTAGCCCAAGTTCTGCTTTATAAAGTTACTTACTTCAGACACTGCAATGCTATAATTTGGAGCTCCGTAAACATCAGTAAGAATAACAACCGGCCCTGCTTTTGTCCATATAACATCTCCAAGGCGACCATCTGGAGACATCCTTATATCATAATTTCCGAAGGAAGTCACAGGCGTTGCTACAGGTGCATCTATCACTCCTGCTGGAGGAAGAATCCTCTCGGCTCTCAACGCATATGTAAGTGTGTCCCCGGGTACAAAGGCATAACTAGGATAATTATGCATTACTTTTGATTGGGGTTCCTGATGCTTTGGCTGAGGTGCATGATAAGCATGCTTCTCCGGCTTAGGCTTTGTGTGTGTTTCTATATGCTTCTTTGTCTGTGTCTGATTGCAGTTTATTGTTACATGGCTGTTAGGCCCTGCCATTATCACATTGTTAGTACCACATACCTGAGATTGGCTTTTGCCTTCCACCACTATTGAGGTCTCAGGCGCCTTGGAGGCAGCCCCTTCAGTAGATACTCCGTTCAGGAAACCGTGCTTGGAACTCTCTACAGATACCTGTGCTGATTGTGACTGCTGAGCATCCCCAGCATAAGACCTATATGCAGGTGCCAGTGCTGATACCAATGCCAGACCTGAAACTGACACAACGGTTATGAGCGGTTTTGATTTATGGGTCATTTTATCATCTTTTATTCTAATATATTATCTTGTATTTTTTGATATATATATCTTTACTGAGTATTTATTGGTTACTATATATTCACTCGGCAAAAGACGTATTTTTTCGTAATTGCTTAATGGTTTTGTTTTGCAGTTTTTGGGCTTTGGCGCCCTGATATTCTTAACACTTAATAGATTTTGAGGAGTAAGGGATATCTTGTAGGTTATATAATTATGGAGAATGGAAATGTGGCTGAGAGGCTTAAAAAAGTATTTGAAAATGCCGGCAAAATTGACAAGATAGTAATTGTAAACACAGGCGCTCAGGATCCTAATTTTATTTATATCACAGGATTTACAAGTGGTCTTTTTGAGTATAGTTACCTCGTTTTAGAAGCAACAAGCGCAGTTTTATTTACCTCTGTTCTTGAGTATGAAACAGCCAGGGAGCAGGCAAGGGAAGGTCTGGAGATAATTAAGATAGAGAGTTCCGAGGATTTGAGGAAAAATATGGAAGAGAAGATCAGAGGCTTCAGAATAGGGATAAACGGGAATTTTCTACCGCATAATATTTATGAGGCTATTATGAAGAGTTATAACCCTGCTTCGATAGATGATGTTTCTGATGCATTTGCAAAAGCCAGGATTGTGAAAGATAAAGACGAGATAGAAAATATAAAAAAAGCAGTGAGCATAACAAAATGGTCGCAGATGCTCATACAGAAAGAATTCAAGGAAGGCATCACAGAGATGGAACTTGCTTCCAAGTTCGATAGCCTGAGCCTTTCTATGGGAGCACAGGGAACCTCTTTCAGGACTATCGTATGTTTTGGCAGGAATGCAGCATTGCCGCACCATTATCCTGACAGCACTAAACTTAGGGAAGGAGATCTGATACTGATTGACGCCGGCTGTTTATTCAATAATTATGCTTCTGACATCACAAGGACTTTCATATTCAATAAGGAGAAGATAAATCCTGAAGATCTTGCTAAGATGGAAGAGATAATAAAAGTAGTTAAAGATGCACAGGTAATGGCAATCAGAGCCATCAAGCCCGGGATGAGAGGAAAGGAGATAGACAAGATAGCCAGGAATTATATAGAAGGGTTTGGAGGAGGCAAGTATAAGGGAATGTTTATACATTCACTAGGACATTCGGTAGGAATAGAGGTACATGATGGTGCAGGATTTTCCCCTGGAGAAGAAACAGTATTGAAAGAAGGAATGGTAATAACAGTTGAACCGGGAATATACATAAACGGATTTGCAGGAGCTAGAATAGAAGATGACATATTGATAACAAAAGATGGCGCTTCAGTAATTTGAGAGATGGGGAGCTCTGCTAGCTTGGTAGGCTTCAGCCTTCGGGAGGCTGCGACCCGAGTTCAAATCTCGGGCTCCCCGTTTTTATTTTGGGGTTATATATAGGAGCCTCAAATGTTACCTTTCTCTAACATAGTTTTAGCATGGATAGGTAGGTTGAGAAAAAGAGGTTACTCTTTTTTAAAGAAGTTTAAAATTGGTTTTTTTATTCTCACCATTACAAAATCTATTATAATCAAGGCAAATAGAAGTATTAACCATTCTTCAAGACCAAAGATATGTTCTTGATAGGGATAATGAGTAAGTCCCCAGAAATATACACAACATATGGCTATGTAGATAATGTAAATAACGACTTTTTTATATATTTTCTCCCTCAAGTTGATAAAATTATAACTTCCGAGAGAGTATATTCCAATCACAATTAGGGTAAAAATTGTGGTAAAAATAATGTCAACACTAAACAAGCTGGTGCCGCCTTGAAAACATTTTGTAGTGTTAAAATAAAACGGTGCGATTATTAGTTGCGTGATATACATTCCAATAACAAATAGGTTAATTCTAGGTCTCTTGATTAGATATGAAATAGGAAAGAACAATGATATAATTAAGATTGTAAAAAACAGGTTATAAGAGTAAGAGACACTATAGGGTAACGTTGTTTCAGTATATGCATTAAATGGCCCTAATATACTACCATACAATTTCTGTGTTACTGGAGATGTACTATTGTAAAGGCATGTTTGAGCAGGTTCAAACACCTGATAAATCGTGCTTATTAGTAGAATAAAACAAACCAAGATTATTGAAGTATAGTACAACTTGTTCATTTTACCATCTTCATTAACTTCTTTACCGTTTTCTTCTTTAATACTTAATTTTATTCAATACTCATGTAATAACCAATTTAACAGATCTTCTCCCTCTTCAGTCAAAGCGTATTTAGAAGATAGTATACCTCTTTTACATATATATCCCGTCGCTAAAAGTTTTTTAACGGCATTACTGTCTGAACTTACCCATTGCCTTCGAATGTCTTGTAGTGCACTTATTTCTGCTTTTGACAATTTGCTACCACCAAGATTCTTAAACTTTCTTTCAAGATATAATTTACGCGTTTTCCTCTTTTCTTCACCTTCCTTTTTCTTAAGTGCTATCTCTTTGGGGTTTTGTGGTGCAGTAATATATATACGACCAAAGTCCAAATAGCCAGTAGCAAGTAGGTCTTTTCCTACTATAAATTCCACATGACATGCAGAATGAGGTGCTGATTGTGTGATTTTCAGAGAACCTCTAATATTTTGTATAGTAAATGGTACAACTATTACTTTGTTGTTTTCGGGCAGTGTTATGTTTATTTTAACTAAAAAGGAAGGTTGTCCACCTAAATCTAATCTTAAGGCGGATATATTTGGTCTAAAATGATATTTATTAATTCCAATAGATGTAAAAAATAATTGGAGGTTATAATTTATTTCATTTTTAGCTACCCCCATATCAATCCCATAATATAGATTGCCTTTATCATCCAAAAATGGAGTACCTCTTACATCCATCTTTGTATTTGCCATTTTTATGCACTTACTTTAACTTTTTTCTCCTCACTAATCCTTTTCTTCGTTTACCTTGTTTGTCAATTTAATTAATGTGTTTTTGTTATCTATAAACGCAGTATTATTAGGGTCAAGTTCTAATGCTTTGTCTGCTGCTTTTATCGCCTCTGCATATTTCTTAAGTTTGAATAGAACAATGCTTTTGTTGTTATATGCTACTGCATAATTCGGATTGAGTTCTATTGCCTTATTAATCTCTTTTAATGCATATTCGAATTCCCCATCCGTCAACACCTTAGCGCCACGTGTAAGATGAGTTAAGGCCTCAATTCGCTTAGGAGGCGCTGGAGATCGTTCAACTACTTCCTTTAACATAATCATGAAAGAGCTTGAAAGCTTGTCAAGCTGATATTGAGCAATAGTTGTTATTTTCATGCCATCTGCTAATACTGGCGGAAAACGTTTATAACCAAATTCATATTTAGGTGTCGAACCTTCTTCACCTTCTATATGTATGTCTAATATTGGTTTATTGCTGTTTTTTAACCTGACAACGCTATATCTTTTTGCTGGAAGCAAGCAGATCATAGGGTCGTGAAGACCCACCACAAACTTATTACGGTTAAAAAATGACAATCTGTTAAGCATATCGCAAGCACTCTGCGCCAAATTTTCTGCAAGATTTCCCTCCTTCACATGTAACTGGATGTCAACGTCCTCTGGTTTTCTGATCTTATCTCCAAACACTATTCTAGGAACAGCACTGCCATAGGTTTCAGCTGTTTTTGGTAGGTTGTCTTTCAAGAAATTGGTTAAAGCAGCATTTTCCTTATCCGACAGTGTACTCAATTCCAATTTATATTTGACTTTGGGGTAGTCAATACTTTTTTCCGACTCAATTGTTGACTTAATTAGCGCCAAAGTATTTCCCATCCGAGTTGCAGTCTGCGGATCTACTATCTTTGTTGCCGCTAGCACCTTCTCTAAATCTTCTTTAGTTTGGATGGTGCTAGGTGAATTTCCTGTCTTGTACTTTGCTGTATACTTAAACAATATCTCTATGTCATCTTCTTTGTTCATGAACACCACTACTTGATCTTACCTATAACCTTCCTATAAACCTTGATTCTCCTTCCTTCTCTTACGTGCTTCTGCATATACCACAGCGTTGATTTATTTATGCTTAATGAATAACCCCACTACAAGCAGTGGAGTGTATCCTTGATGCAAT
>JAJZKQ010000007.1 GCA_021804095.1 Microcaldota archaeon
ATATGGCTGAAAATGCAAATGTTCCAGTATTTTTCGTATCAAGTGGAAGTTCACTCGGAAGGGAATTCCTGATGGGCTTCAAGGGAGTAGGTGCGCTGCTGCGCTACAAATGAACAAACTGTACTCCCAATACCAATAAGTCCTGCATCCTCTCTGCCTGTTGATAATATTCTTATAATTTTCGGTATAGCATTACAAATGTATTGCCGGTGAAATAATGTTGCTGGTCTCTCGTATGTCTGGAATACGTCCTGAAAAGGACTATACCGTATCAAGTGCGACATGCCCAAATGAGACGCACCACGGCACGCAATCCGTAGTTGAGGATGCGCCTGTTTCCATCCAAAGAAACAGGTATAACGATATATCCTGATTGCATACAGACAGGGACGTATGCAAAGAGAGCACTGATACCTTCAGAGAAGCAACGCAAGGATGCTCTGTGACCTTCCTAGTAATTGTTCCAAAACCCGCTCCGATGCAACATGTGAAGACGGACAGAGACAGAAGCTAAGTGAAAGAGGAACCTCCCTCTCTTTAGATGGGAGAGGATGTCAGAACTACTCCCAAGTCTGCGCAGTTTCTGAATATGCGGCTATATGAAACGTCCGCTATCCGTTGGAATTAATCAACCTTTTTAAAGCTTAACTTCTCAAGCTATTTTGGATTTTTAAGAGGTGTCAAAATGAGCGATAGAGAATTCAGTCTGTATGACATTGAACAATTTCTAAGAGAAGCAGGAGCTGAGAAAGTGACTGAAGACGCTGTCTTAAACCTTGAAAAGGAGCTTGCAAAGCTCGCAGACAAGGTAACAGGAAAGGCGATGCGCTATGCTGCACACGCCGGACGTAAAAGACTAATAAAAAAAGAGGACATACTTCTTACCAGAAATATGAAACAGGCACATCTTTATGGCAATCATCCCTATAAGGATCATACCTATAGTACTCCGAATACCTTAAGAAGAAGGCCAAGGATTACAAATACCGCTTCAAAAGTGCATAGATAGATAGTCACATCCCTTTCAGTAGCTCTCTTCAGGTTCATTACTACATGTGTAAGGCTGTATATCTTCCTGCCATACGGTGCTTTCATGCTTCCATCTGGCTGCCTTATCCCAAGATCTGTAACCTTGAACTTTCTTCTAAGATGAAGGAAAAATTCTATTATCCAAGGTATAAATATTATTATTCCTATTGCTTCGGCATTTCCCATCACCATTATAGCTACGAAAATCGCTCCTGTGGCATAAGTAAAGGTATCTCCGGGTATTATCTTCGGATTGACTGCGTTAAATGGAAGGAAAGTAAGCACAGCAGCAACAAACAGCGTTGATAGAAGGGTTCCCATATAACTTCCAAAAAATATCGAATAGACCAAGAAGCCTATTCCTGCTACCAATGCCATTCCGGGCTGCAGCCCGTCAAAGCCTCCAAGGAGATTGACTGCGTTAGAAACAAAGACTACTGCAAGAGGTATCACCACTATCGGAAAGAAGAGCCCCAAATTGACATTTCCAAATATCGGTATGTCTACCGTGCTGACTCCAGCATTTATTGCCATTAGTGGAAGGGCTCCCACAAATGTGAGAACAGGCTTCTGCCATTGCTTAAGCCCCTGTCTTATATCCATCATGTCTGTA
Organism: Microcaldota archaeon; assembly: GCA_021804095.1. Lineage (GTDB taxonomy): Archaea > Micrarchaeota > Micrarchaeia > Micrarchaeales > CABMGC01 > JAJZIZ01. Next base: position 1,643 of record JAJZKQ010000007.1, read on the forward strand.
CTCTTAACTCTCTTTCTCTGGACATTAATGTCATCAAGGAAACCTACCATTGCGATAAGCATTACTGACAGGGCAACCGCTAGAAGATCCGACGTGCTTACTACAGGTATGAATACAAAAGTGCCTCCGAAAACATATGCGAGTATTCCGAATATCACTCCAGCAGCTACTGCAAGGCCACCACTGCTTGCCATTCTCTTGACCTTCCCTTTGTTTCGGTCTTCTGCTATTATACCCGCATTGTAAAGATATGTTATAAGGAATTGTGTCGCTACATATGTCACTATGGCAACTATCACTCCAGGAATCAATACCGTCTGGAAGGTTCTATACATATACTAGAATTAGGAAGTTGACAAATTAAATACCTTTACGTATATTAGCATCTATGCCTTCCAAAGGCTTCATATGCCTAATCTAATGCAGATTTTATGTATCCAATATTATACTATCCAATTTTAGGATTCATCTTCCTGGTATTCGCATTTATGATGGTAATAGACCTTGCAGGCATCATAAAGTCTAAAACAAGAAACAAAGCCCATCTCCAATCACGCCGAGTGGAAACATATCCCTCAATGTATATCCCAAAAACCCTTGTTATAGTGCCCTGCAAAGGAATAGACATTTCGCTTGAAGGAAATCTGAAATCTATAAAAAATCAGAAGTATAAGAATTTCGATTCTATCGCAGTCGTAGATTCAGAAAACGATCCTGCAATAAAGCATATAAAAAAATCAGGAATGAGATATATCATTACAGGTTCAAACTGTAAAGCATGTAGCGGCAAGGTAAAGGCCATAAGCACCGCTCTGGAAAAGTTTGGAAATTACGACGTTTATGTTATAGCGGATTCAGATGTGGAAGTGCATGAAGGCTGGCTCGAAAATCTTGTATTGCCTCTTCAAGAAAGCTCTGTAGGCATTTCAACCTCATATCCATACTTCATGCATTCCGGCGGCTTCTGGTCAAAGATAAAATCAGTATGGGGTCTAGTCGGAGAAGGCCTTATGGAAAACGAATCTACCAGATTCGGCTGGGGAGGCTCCCTGGCATTCAGAAAAGACCTTATCGGAGGCCCGAAATCCACCACCCTATTCAAGAACTCCCCATATTCAATATCGGACGATATAACCCTCACAAAGATCTCAGAATCGAAAGGATTGGGAATTGCCTATGTAAAGAAATCCCAGCCAATAGTGAAAACCAACGATAGCTTCAAAACATTCATGGAATGGGCAAACAGGCAGACTGCATTATCAATCACGGGGAACAGGAAGAACCTTTATGCTGGAGTAATCTTCTATCTCTCTGAGTCAGTACTGATTCTATCCGGAATATCCCTTTCCATACTAATATCTCCTATCTTCCTCCTTCTTCTAATACACTATGCAAAGAGCCTTACTATGATCTGGAAGAGATCAAAACAGAAAGGAGCATATATTATTATAGCAGCATTGATGGTTCCATTCATATACTCTTACAATCTTCTGCATGCAAAGGGAACGAAAAGCATAACCTGGAGAGGATCGGTTTATCCTCTGCCTAAAGCCTGAACCTGCCTCTGATCACACTGACAAAAACCTTGAAACCGAATCTATTATGTTCCTATTCTCAGATATCTCAACGAATTTGCTTAGCAACGACCTGTAACTGCTCCATCCGTATCTCTTATCCATAAATATGATGAATGCCCTGTCATTCTCACTTCTAATTGCTCTTCCTGCTGCCTGAGCAGCTCTTATTATCCCCGGTATAAGATAAGCATATTCAGCACCTTTCCCGTTAAATCTCTTGTTTATGTATTCTATCTTGGCATTTATCTCAAGGCTGGGCTTCTCAAGAGGTATTCCTACTATTATTATGCCTTTTATAGCATTGTTTGCATAATCTATTCCCTCGCTCATGCTTCCTCCCATAACCCCGAACATTGTTGAGTCTCTTCCTTTTTTGAATTCATCTATGAACTTCTCCACAGCGATGCTCTTCATCTCGCTTCTCTGTATATAATCCACTTCTTTTTTCATGTTTCTGTATACTGAATTCAGGACAGAGAAGCTTGGAAAAAAAACTGCAAGATTTCCATCTGTTATCATTCTGATCTCTTCGATCCTCTCGGCTATCTTTTTGTATTCTTCATTCGATCTGCTTTCATATTTTGTAGATACTGTATCATCTATCAGGCAGAGTTTGTTGCCTTTTGGAAAGGGAGAGCCATAATCTTCTGTAATGGCATCGCTTACTCCAAAAAGCTCCTTATACATGCGCAGCGGAAGAAGCGTTCCACTCATAAATATATTGGCATAGACTTCATCAAAGAGCCCTATTGCCTTTTCAGGATACAGGCATGTCAGCGAGAAGCGCAGCCCCTTGTTGTTTTTTGTTATTATGCTGGCTATCGATTCATCTTTCGAATTCAGCGATACAAGGAAATTTGCTATATGCATCAATGCTGATCTTTTTGCCTTGCTTTCGGTAAGGTACTCTACTCCTGCCTTCTCAAGCTGCTTCGAAACCTCCGAGATATTCTCAACAACTTCTTTAGGTATATCCTCTTTTTCTACAAACGCTTCGTTCTTTCCAGAAAGCCTTCTTTCAGCTATTTTTTTCAGCATGAACTGAAGATACTCCAAGTCTATGCTGCTGCCTATGGAAATCAGTTCTTTAGAGGCATTAGCTATCGCATTGGAGCTGAGCGAAGTACTCATATAAGACGAAGCCGCATTAAGTATGTTATGGGCCTCGTCCCATATCACTATCGAATTCTCAAGATTGTGTGATATCTTCTTCAGGAAAGATGTCCTGGTGTATGGATTCAGCATATGTGCATAATCTGCTATTACAAAGTCAGCATCTTTAGCAAGCTGCGTTGCAATCTCATATGCACATATCCCTCTGTTAAACGATTCCTCGAAGAGCGCATTGTGGCCTCTGTAGCTTGCCTCTACCACTTCCTCGGTTATATTAGAATGTTCCTTGGCATTGGTGTAAAATACGCATCTCTTGCTGCTTACTGCCTTCTCGCATCCTTTATAAAAAGCCTCGCTTTCCAGTGAATTTATCTCTGTATTTATGCAGAGATTTCTCTTCCCTACTATATCTATGTATCTTATTCTATTATCGAATTTCTTCCTTATACCAAGAAGCGAGTCAACGGCTATCTTATGTTGGGATATCTTCGGAGTAAGAAAAAAAAGATCGAGATTGTTATCTATAGCATAGCTCAAAGCAGAAGCGATAGCCGCATCTGTCTTTCCTGTACCTGTAGGCGCATTTACGAGTATGTTCCTTTTCAGAGAGAGGGCGTTACCGATGCTCTTCATTATGGCTTCCTGGTTGGCTCGTGGCCTGTCAAATCTGAATAATGTATCCATGAAAAGGCCTAAGTCCTGTCTACCTCATGCCTCTTTCTTACTCTCCATGCTGCGTTTCATAAATCTTCTATTTATCTCAATAATCTCCATTGTCTTATCTACGGAGTTCCTTATGTCCGCACGCATGTTTTCCTTCTTGCCGAAGAATCTCCTGATTTCAACTACTTCTGATGGATCGCCTATCAGGCTAAGATTCTCTACATACCTCCCAAGCATATGGGTGCCGCTCTTAAACCTTCCCCTAATCTCCTTCCAATTCTCCCTTGTCCATTTCCATATGACTTTCCTGCCAAGAGGATTTGAAGAGACATATGCAGGTATAAAGAACGAGTCCTGATATCTTACCTTGTCTGTCAATGAGTAGTCCATAGCTGCTCTAAGCAGCTTTTCATCCCTGAACATTCCAAGTGCCGCAAGAAATCTTATCTTTTCCTCAGGAGCCTCCTCTTTTTCATAATGTTCGCGCAAATTTCTGTAAATATCGCCATTTCCCGACCAGGCAACAATGCCATAAACCGCACTTCTTATATCCGGGTCTATGGAAATGCCTTTCAGGCTTCTGTCGAAAAGCTTGTTTGACTTATTTACTGTCATATGCTCTCCTGTAAGCCCTGAACCGAGTATAGCTGAGCTTCTCATCAATGCTGTAGTCGGGCTCTCTTCAGGGTTCTTCTTCCAGCCTACCTGCTTTATTATGTCCATGCTATACTCCCTGAATATCCTTTCCAGCCTCTCGCTCTCTGTGAACTCCTTTTCATAAAACAGAGTATACAATCCCCTGAGGTGAGAAAGGATTCCGAGATTCATGGGATACTTTGCGGCGAAGCAGTATTTTTCTATGAAATCGAGGTATTCACCGAGCGTAACAAGGTTTTTCTTCATATAAGCGTAAAGGTCGTTCTCAACTCCCCATGCATCAAGGCCTTTTACCTCATTCTCCTTTATCATCTCCCCAATGCTCTCAAGCATATCCTGATTATAAAATACCCTATAAAATCCGCTCTGGCCGAAATTAAGTTTTGGCTTCTTGCCCTTTTCAACATTAACTGAGAGCGCTCCGCCCCGCATCAGAAAAGACTCTCTTCCTTTCCCATCGAGATATCCTATATCTACCGGTATGAGCCATTTTGTATTTTCATCTCTGCTATCCATCAGCATAAATCTTTTCTGCCTTAGCGCAAGCCTGCCTCCTCTCTTTTCAACCACTATTCCAGGATATCCTTCATTATCTATCCAGCTCTTGGCCACCATAGGCAGATATCTTCCTTTTCCTTCTTTCACAGAGGCTCTGCCTATGGCATTCCAGAGATCATACTTATCAGCGTTGGAGTAAGCATGTTTCCTAAGGTAGGCATTCAATCCCTTCCTGAAATTAGATTTGCCAACAAAGTTCTCAAGCATGTTTAGGACAGCACCTCCTTTATTGTAACTTATATCGTCGAATATCTGATCTATCTCTTCAGGCGTGTCAACCTTGACGCTTATCGGATGGGTAGCCTTGAGCTGGTCGACTGCAAATGCGGCTCCAACCACCTCTGCCACATATCTATTCATCATCTCCCACTCCGGGAATACTGCATCAAGAGCCTTATAGCTCATAAAATTGGCAAAACTCTCATTAAGCCATAAATCATTCCACCATTTCATCGTTACAAGATCTCCGAACCACTGATGTACAAATTCATGGGCTATTACCTCTGCTATTCTCTGTTTTGTAGCTATCGCGCTGTTTACGTCACCAAGAAGCGCAGTCTCTCTGAATGTTATAGCCCCCCAATTCTCCATGGCTCCTGCAGCAAAGTCCGGTATAGCTATAAGGTCCATCTTAGGCAGGGGGAATTTTATTCCGAAATACTTTTCGTAATAAGAGAGAAATTTTACTGCGTATTCAAGTGCAAGCTTGGAATACTTCTCTCTGCCTGGTGTAGTTACCAAACCTATTTCAATATTCCTGTATCTGGAAGTATTTCTTACAAAATCTCCAACCCCAAGGTATAAGAGATATGTCGACATCTTAGGGGTAGGCATAAAAGAAACCACCTTCTTTCCGTTCTCACTCTTCTTCACCGATCTGGCAGGCATGTTTGAGATGCATGACATTCCTTCCGGAACAATCATGGAAACATCAAAAACGGCTTTGAACTCAGGCTCATCAAAGCATGGAAAAGCATTCCTTGCATTTGCAGGCTCAAACTGCGTAGTGAGAAGATAGCCGCTTCCCTTTGGCCCATCATACCTGCTTCTGTAGAAACCGTAAAGCTTGTCATTATGTATTCCTGTAAATTCTATCTCTATTCTTATTCTTCCGGAAACAGGTTTCCCAAGCCTTAACTCAAGAATGGATTTCCCCATGTCTCTCAGTATCTCCGCTTTTTCTCTTCCTGTACCGCTCTCAACATACGCCGCATCTATCTCAAGTTCTCCCGCATTCAATTTTATGCTTCTCACTGTCTTCTCTGCTTCTGCATCTATCTTGGCAGATGCCTTGTAGACAAACCGCTCCATGTCAGGCTCAAATGCAAGCTCATATCTTTTGGGAATGACGCTTCTTCCCAATGTATAATGCTCTTCTCTCTTATCCATAACCTACACCTATTTTGAGGACGATTTTCCGTTAAGGAAAGCCAAAACCTCTTTATCATGGTGCGCTGCATCTACCTTTTGGAATATCTCTAAAATCTTCCCTTTCTCGTCTATTATAAATGTCTTTCTAAGAGTTCCTTCTCCGAAGATGCCCCTGCTTCCATAAGCCTCGTACTCTTTTATTGTCTTCTTTTCAGGATCCGAGAGCAGCAGAAATCCAAGTCCATACTTATTCGTGAATTTCGCATGGGAATCCAGACTGTCAGCGCTAATTCCCACGACTTCAGCGCCCTTCTTTCTTATTTCACCTATGGATGAATTCAGGCATTTAGCCTCTGCCGTGCATCCTGGTGTATCATCCTTCGGATAAAAATACAATACAAGTCTCTTTCCCCTGAAATCTGCAAGTTTATGTCTCTTTCCATCAGATCCTTCAAGCGAAAAGTCCGGTGCGGTTTCTCCTTTTTCTAACATGGTAACACAAAATCTACTGCCACAAACAACTATTTATACTAATGTCTACAATAACTTCTCTACTGCTTCTGAGTGGTATATTGGCAATAACAGAGATATTCAAACGTTTCAAAAATAATAAAAATCCAGGAAAAAGCATAACTCTTACCAGCATAAACCTGCGTTTCGGTTCAGATGTCCATGCCCTGCAGGGCAAGGAATTCGACAAAGAAGAATTCGAGCTTAAGATACCATTCAAGAATACAATGGGCAGCGGACTTCTTCCTGACAATATCAAAGGCCCTGAGATAACTATAAAAAAAATAAGCGTGGATTCTCCATTCCAGCTAACCCAGTTATCACCCAAGCCTCCGCTCAAGGTAGGATATCTCTCAAGCACGAGCTTCAATATGCGGCTGCGCTCCCCCTCACCAAACTACACCGGACCTGTAACCATCTCGTTTGAGACAGATACCAGCGATAATGTCAATATAGACATCAACAAAGTGGTGCTTATAAAAGGTGATATGCGGAGAGAGATTGAAGACACGGCAACAAACATGATACTCAAGAAATCGCAGATAATAAGAAGGGACATACAGCTGTACAAAATCCTGAAATACGACCAGGCAGTATCCTCAGTGAAGGCAAATCCTCCGTTTGAACTAGTCTCATCCGAGCCAGCGCTGCCTTTTACTATAGACAGGAAGGATAGCTACGTTATAAAGCTCTTCATCAGATGCCCAGATTTCAATTATGCAGGACCTCTCGAGATAACCTTTCTATAAGCAGGGAAGCGCCAAGCACACTGCAGAACGTCAAGCATCTTTAAATAAATTACTATGGTATATATAATCCTAAAATCTAGATCTGAGAAGTTATAGAGAAGCGTGCTTTTATGGAAAAGAAAACAGAAAACAAATTGCTTGCAGTAGTAAGGGTAAGAGGCAGAGCCTCAGTCAGACACGACATACGCGAGACAATGAAGAGATTAAACCTCAACAGGATAAACAACCTTGTTCTTATATACGGGACAAAGCCCAATCTTGGCATGATAAAGAAGTGCAACGACTTCATAACATACGGGGAGATAAACGAGGAGACGTTCGGAAAACTTGCAGAGAGAAAAGAATTAGAGGCAACCAAAGAAGACCTCAAATTAATCATGGAAGGCGGAAAGCGCCCCCAAGAGCTGATAAAAATGCCGATAAGAATGCATCCGCCAAGAAGAGGCTATGAAGGTATAAAATCTTCGTTTGGCAACAAAGGTTCTCTAGGTTACAGGGGAGAGAAGATAAATGCGCTCCTGAAGCGAATGATGTGATCTTATGACCGAGAGAAACAAGAAAAAATCAAGGAAGTTTCTGGGCTCACGAAGCTGGGGCGTAGGAAATATCAAGAACAACAGAGGCAAGGGAAGCAGAGGAGGCGTAGGAAGAGGAGGCATAAAGCACAAATGGTCTTATAATGTCGTATATGCACGAGATACATTGGGATCCACGGGCTTCAAGCCGTGGAAACCGAAGCGCCTAGAAGAAATAGACCTTTCAGGCATCTCCAAGGAAATTCCCTCAGGAGAGAAACCTACAATAGAAAAAAGGGGATTTAAAGTTTTGAGCAGCGGCATACTTATAAAACCTGCAATAATCAAGGCATCAGCCTTCTCAAAGAAGGCAGAGGAGAAGATAAAAAGCGCAGGAGGGGAAGCTGTTAAGCTCTGACTGATGAAATGGAACGATTAGGGATAGCTTTCTATACTGATAGTTATCTCCCTGCAGTTGATGGCGTCGTCACATCAATACTCAATTTCAAGGATGAGCTTGAGCACCGAGGCCATGATGTCTACATATTCTCAAGCAAGAAGCTCTATACTGAAGCTAAAAAGTCGAAGAATGTATTTCTTTATCCCGGGATAGACTTCAAGCCATATCCGCAGTACAGCATGGCAATATTTCCATATAACTCCATGCTAAAGCTCAAGGATCTTAAAATAGACGTAATACACGCGCATACTCCGCTGGTCATGGGTTTTGCCGCAATGGTAAGCGCAAAGCTTGGTAAATATCCTATAGTCGGCTCCTACCATACCATAATAAACAACAAGTCTGTAGTGCAGGACTATTATCCCAAGAACAAGCAGCTGAAAAAAATCACCTCAAAATACATGCTTAAGTACATAAAATTCTTCTACAGGAGATGCAATGCTACGACAGTTCCCTCGGACTCCATAAAAACATTCCTGGAAAGATACGGCGGCATACAAAACATATCTGTAGTGCCAAACAGCATAGACCTAAAGACATTCAATCCCGGTGTTGACGGATCCGTCCTTCGCGCCAGCCTGGGCATAAGAGATAATGAAAAAATGGTTCTTTATCTGGGCAGGATCTCCAAGGAGAAGAAGATAGAGGTAATGCTTAAGGCGGCAGCCTATCTTCTTAAAAAGGAAAAAAACATAAAATTCATAATAGGCGGAACAGGCCCTGCTGAACAGCACTACAAAAAGATGGCAGTCAATCTGGGACTGGAAAAGAGCGTAAAATTCATAGGATTCGTAGGCAATAAAATCCTTCCCAAGCTATATGCCGCCTCGGATCTCCTCTGCCTGCCATCCACATTCGAGACCCAGGGGATAGTCTCTCTAGAGGCGATGGCAACCGGCAGGCCTGTCGTCGGAGCCGACTATCTTGCGCTATCCGAGCTCATAATAAACGGGAAAAACGGTGAAAAATTCATTCCCGGCAATTATATCTCATGTGCAAAAAAAATAGAAAAGGTTTTAAATGATACATCTCCATATATAGGCAGTGCATTAAGTACTGCAGCTCAATTTTCAGTTAAAAAAGTGACCGATAGATTGCTTGATGTATACGATTTAGTCCTTACAAACTACAACGGTGTATATACTGACAGATAATGAAATAAAGACAGAAGAAAAAAGCCCTAAGAGCGAAGGCTCATCCTCAGAGGTTAAGAAGCCAGTTCCTACTCAGAATGAGGAGCTTATGAAAGCCATAGAGGAAGAGCGCAAGAAGAAGAGCGCACTCATCGATGAGCTCAGGAGGTACAAGCGCAGGCTTGCGTATAAGCTAGCTGAGAAAGACGCACTTGCAAAGCTCAATGCTGAAAACTCTGCAAACAGAAAGGGCACGAAGAACATAGGCTATCTGAGGAGGAAGAAGGAGTCGCTTGAATTCAGGATATCAACGGAGGCATTCACCCTTAGCGCTGAGAAAGATCTTATAAGAAAGAAGCAGGAAGTAGATGCCGAGCTGAACGAGGCCATAAACAACTACCGAATGAAGCGCAAGGCAGAATTTGTAAATGGGGACATAGAGGAGCTCACTAAAAAATCAGACGAGACGTATGCAAAGCTGCAGGAGCTGGAAAAAAGGCTCGATGTATTATATGGCAACCTGAGAAGGCAGCGCGGCCAGCACAGGGAGAAGAAGCATGAATACCACCAGGCACCTGTGCAGGAGGTAAGCTTCGCCGATATAGCAATCATAAAAGGCAAGAAGGAAGACAAGAAGAACGGCGAATGAATGCAGGTTACCTTTTTTGGAGCGGCTTCCGAGATAGGAAGAAGCTGCATAATGCTAGAATCCAATAAGACAAGGATACTTCTCGATTCTGGAGTCAAAATCGGAAGCAGTGAAGAATATCCCATGATTCCTGAAAGTGATCTAAAAAGCATAGATGCAATACTAATATCACATGCTCATCTTGACCACTCGGCATATCTTCCGCATATATTCTCAAAAGGATTCAGGGGCAGCGTCTATGCCACAAAGCCGACCCTGGAGCTTATGAATATCCTGATAGGAGACTACCTAAAGATAGCAGAGCCGCCTGAGGTGGACCCTGATGCTTTTTCAAAGATGCAGAAAAGCTACAAAATAACAGAATACAACATGCCTATCATCATAAAAGACATGGAGATAAGCATGCTGCCTGCAGGGCATATCCTGGGAAGCTCCATGATAACCGTCAAAGCAGAAAAGAAGAGTATTCTCTATACTGGAGATGTGAACTGCAGAAACACAAAACTCCTTAACAAGGCAGAGAGCAGGAATCTCGAATCCGAAATAATGATAACAGAGAGCACCTACGGCGGCTCAAAAGATATCTTCCCTCCTGAGAAGTCTGTTCTTGCAGGAATGATCTCCAGCATAAAGGAGACTATCTCAAAAGGCGGCAAGATAATAATACCAAGCTTCGGGGTAGGGAGAGCGCAGGAGGTTATGCTGCTTCTTGACGATTACATGAAATCAGGCGCAATTCCGGCAGTGCCTATATATACCGACGGCATGGTGAACAAGGCACTGAGAATACACAGGCATAATGTGATATACTGCAGGGATGAGCTCCAGAAGCGAATACTTATGAATGATGATGATCCATTCAAGAGCAGAAATTTTGCAGAAGTTGGCGGGATATCGGGAAGAAATAAGATACTCTCACAAGGCAATCCTGCAATAATAGTAACAACAAGCGGCATGCTTACCGGAGGACCTGTGTTGGAATATCTGGAAAGGCTCGGAGGCGATACTCTAAACAAGCTGATACTGGTAGGCTATCAGGCCGAGGGAACAAGGGGAAGGGCTCTTGCAGAAGGAGCCGATGAAATAGAATACAAAGGCAGAAAAACCAAGATCTCAATGGACATTGAACAATACAGGCTCTCAGCACATGCGGACAGAAACCAGCTTTTAAACCTTATACAAAGCGTCAAATCAATGCATGACCTCTTCATAATACACGGCGAGCCTTCAAAATCCAGAGAGCTTGGAGAAGCAGTTTCATCCTCCGGAAATCCTGCAAGAATACATATGCCTTCAATCAAGGATAGTTTCGGATTCTAATCCTGCACCTGATAACTAATCCCTACTCTCGTATAATTTCCAATATCTCTCCTATCCATATACTTCTATATTGTATTTTATCTATAAAAAACCGAAAGCTTTAAGAATCTCATCTAATTAATATCAACAAGGGCTAACAAGTACATCCTGCTGAAAAGGTGAAAATATGAACACAACAAAACAAAAACCTGAAAAGACAGTGGTTACTGGTACAGAAAAGAATCCTGCCCAAGTAGCTCAAGCACCAGCGCAAACGAGAACTGTAGTTTTCACAGCAGCAGAAAAACTGCAAATACAGAGAGAAGCAAACATCGGGAGGCTTGGACCATTTCTCAAAGGTCTGAAACTACATTAGTGCGCAGGATAACAGGCAAAGAAACAGAATGGGAAATTTACTTAATAAATTTCCCTATTTATACTTAATATAATTTCATCTTTCCAATGCGGTACATCGCATAATCACATAATCAGGCGTTTTCTTCTAATCCTTCATTGTAACCAATCAGACATCTACTATTGCCCTGATTGTGCATCCTGATTCCGATCTTAGTACCGCAAATCCTGAAGGGGTTACTGCCTTGATATCAAGCATGGTATAATCCCTATCTGTATCCTTGTAGAACAATCTTCCTTCTATGGTGAATCTTCCTGCTGATTTTTTAAGATGCTCTACCTTAAAACTAAATGCGTTAAGATATAACGATGACCTCTTAGTTACAATATCTTGCAGGACAAACCACGCCAGATTCTCAATGTTACCTGCCTTCTCAATTATCTTTAACGATCTGCTTGGGTTTCCAAGAGCAGATAATTTCTTAGTATCAAGTACTATTCCAAGCAATGCTAAAGCTGCGTTCTCCAATGCCTCTTCAAAACTATCGCCATAAGCCTCAAATTCAACATCTGCCATATGCTTAAGGTATCTGAAACGCCGTTTTCCCATAAGTATCTGCCTCAAAAAAGCTATATATGTCTATCAGTACAAATTATAAACGTCCTGTGAAGACAAGAGTAACTGCTGAAAAATGATGAAACCCATATCGACGGAGGACACTGGTGTATTGTTGGAATATGATAAACGGGTAGGAATTCTCATTTTTTCAATACTCCTGGCAGTATCGGTTGCCAGCTCTTTTTATATAACCCCATTCTCAATAGGCGATACCGACCCCTCGACATATGTGGCAGTGCCTCTTCTTATGCTTCCACTATTCTCATTGTTCATGCTCAAGGAGGAGATAAAGCCTAATACAACAAAGCGTGACATAATGCTAGGGATATCCACCTTCGCCCTTCTCGCTGCGATTACTGTATTTCTGAGATATCAGCTTTCCTATCTTTTTCTTAGCTACAGAATAGACATGCTCCTATTCCCTATGCTTATAATCTCCTTCGCATTTCTCCTTTTCGGGTCTTCGAACATTCACAAATTCAAGTATATCGCCGTATATTCCATGCTTGCCTCATCTCTAATAGCCGCTCCCATAATAATGGCAAATTTTGCATTTACAGAATTCAATACACATATAATCTACCTCATTCTGCGGATATTCATACCTGGAATATCACTCATATCACCATTAACTGTGGCTACAAACGGATACCAGATAAGCATAGGAGAAACATGTGTGGGGATAGGCATACTTATCTCAATAATCTTATTTCTCATGCCACTAGCATATCTCTATAACGGAGAAAGGAAGAAGAAATTTCTATGGCTCCTAAGCGCAATAATCATCTTATTCCTGCTCAATATAGGAAGAATGTTCAGCATAGCCTTATTCTGGCTTCTTTACGGTCCAACAAGCGCCCTGATGGAAGTCCATGTCTTTGCAGGCGTTCTTCTCTTCTATATCTCCATAATACTTATGGTCCTATTATCGGGAAGATACGGCTTGGAATTAAAAACAGAGAGTCAAAAAAACAGGACTCAAAACAAAGCAGGAAAGGCAAGCAAAACAAAAAGAGCAGCAACCTATTCTGCATATGGCATAATCATAAGCATACTTATGGCAATAGCATATTTTGCCATGACTTATAACTACTCTTCAGCACTCTACATCTCGCAAATACACCTGTATACGCCTTCATATCCCAAATTAACTAGCGAAGGTGCTTATGCAATTGCAGGTTCCATATTGAATCGTTCTGAAACACTTAAAAGCATATCCCTGAGCGGAAACTTCAGCGAAATTCTCTCTGTATATGGACAAAATATAAACTACTCAGAGCCTCTAATAGTCTACATGGGCTACTACAAAAACACCGGGCTTCCCATACCTGTTTTGGGAAGAACAGGGATAAGCAGCATGCATTTCACTAACCAGAAAGGAATCTCCGGAAGTATCTATTATTTAGAATCAAACATGTCCGGATTTCTGGTGTATCATGCCATAATCCCAGATATAGGGCTAAACGGCTCTTCTGCAATTCCAATTTCAACATATCTGATACTTCCCGCTTCAGAACTAGAAACCTCCGGTGCATGCACAAATGGGTTTTCATACACCGACTACCTGATTAATATAGCAAATCCTACACTATACAATACCACTTTAAGGCAGCAGCTAAATTCAGGATACTGCCTTTTCAAAAAGGTGCTATCTTGATATTCGAATTTTCATCCGGAGCTGTGATATTCAGAAAAGACCAAGACGGAAAGATACTTTTTCTCTTATTGGAGAAAGCAAACGGCGAATATGATCTTCCAAAAGGCCATATAGAAAAAGGCGAGAGTGCTGTAGAGGCTGCCAAAAGGGAGATAACCGAAGAGACAGGATTATCGGTAGAATTTATACCCGGATTCTCAATAATGACAAAGTATTTTTTCTACAAAAACAAATCAAAGGTTCTTAAGAAGAATAAGCTATTCCTGGCTGAAGTACGTTCATCAAAGGTGACAATCTCCCCTGAACATAAAGGATATTCATGGCTTACTTTTGAAGAAATAACTGAAAAAATAAAATACAAGAACACAAAGACCCTCTTCAAAGAAGCAAGTTCCTACATAAGAAAGAAGGAATTGATGGACAAGCTTAATTCAGAATATGCAAAGCTGCCTTCTTCTGAGAAAATCTGGAATCTCAGCAAGAGGCTAGTTCCAGGAGAAGGCCCACTAAACGCTTCAGTAATGCTAGTGGGTCAGGCTCCCGGAAAGAATGAGGACGAATCGCTCAGGCCCTTCATAGGCAGGTCAGGAAAGCTGCTTTCATCCATGATGCACAAAGCAGGCATAAACAGAAGCGATACCTACATAACAAGCACTGTGCAGTTTTTCCCTCCTGCAAACAGGCTTCCTACCGAAAACGAGGTAGAGCTCTGTATGCCGTTTCTAATGCGGCAGATTGAGATAATAAAACCCAGTTTCATAATTACCCTAGGGAGCCTTTCTGGAAAAGTCCTTACCGGAGTAGAAAGCATTGAGAAGGAGCACGGCAGAATCATCAAAAGAAACTCGATTACTTATATGGTCACATATCATCCTGCAGCGGCCTTAAGGTTCAAAAGAGTGCTGGAGCTCATGTCTGAAGACTTCAAGAAATTCGGAAGAGAGATAAATGCCGGAACTATTGAAATCAATAAGGAATAAAGACATTCCCAGCCTAATATCCTGCAATGACGGGGCTCGTAGCTCAGCTTGGTTAGAGCGCTTCTCTGATAAGGAAGAGGTCGGGAGTTCAAATCTCCCCGGGCCCATTAACAACGCGTGCATGAAATCACACACCATTTACAGGTATGATATAGTGGCTTACAGTTATATCATGAATTGGCATTTTGCAACTCCTTCAGCTAGAACGAGAGGATATCGCTTTTTCGCTGGCATGGATTCAGTCACAGGCAAAAAAGCTAATCCGAATATATCCTGCCGAACACATCCTTATGGTAATGCTTTATCTCTTCAACAACAGCTATCTCCCTGAGTTCCGAAACACCTTCAATCATCTTTATCTTGTCTCTCATCACATCATCTATCTGCGAAAGGTCTTTACCGCTGATTTTTATTATGAAATCATATTCGCCGAAGACCACATATATATCGGTAACTTCAGGCAATGCCTCAAGCTCCTTCTGCACATCATCATGCTTTTCTGACACAGTCTTCAGAAGAGCCATAGAAACCACACCATGTTCCACATAGATCGAATTCAACTCAATGGTAAATCTCTTTATAACTCCCTCCCTCATCAGTCGTTTGAACCTATGCTGTATTGTTGCATCAGGATAGCCTGTTGCCTTGGACATCTTGGCAAAACTCATCCTAGAATCCTCAGATAAATGTGATATTATAGCTAAATCTATTTCATCTAATTTTATCTTATTGCTAGCTGTACTTGCCATATAACCCCTATCATTTAGTATTATACCAATAAATTAATAAATACTTAAGAAATCAACAACATTGATAAATATAAACAATATGTTAGTTTTAAACTACTGTATATGCTTATATTTGGTTTTTTACCTAATTTCATTAGATATTTGAGTATTTAATGAAACATTTAAATACCTTATTGTTATTATACTAATATAAAATCTGCAAGTTATCTAATATAACCTGTAAATAATTGATAGCAAAGATGGTAATATGAGCGCATATCAAAGCCTAGGAAAAAACTTTATGACAAAAGAAGAGATAATAGAAGTTATAGGGGACCATGCGACCTTTGTAAAGAAGGAGAAACTCAGCCTCAGGGTGCTGACTAAAAAGGAAAAATATCTGATGATAGGACTAAGAATATACATAGTAGCCATTATCGGTGTTATAATCCTGAGCCTGCTGGGCGTTATCTGACCCCATCAATATCTGTAACAAAGACAAGTATCTCTAATTTTGTATAACAAAGATCTTGCAGAGCAAGGCGATCCGATGCCCACAAAGCACATTAGCAAAACAATTAGTAAACCGACTAAGAATAAAAAAGCCTTCTTAAATGATACCACTCCAAAATTAATGACTAATGATGGGATAAAATCAGAGGATATGGTACGTGTGAGAGAGAGGCAGCAGATTGAACGCCTCAAATCAAAAAAATCGTTTTTGAAGAAGATAATGCTCTTCCTGATACTGATGGGTCCCGGAATGCTTGTTATGCTTGCAGACAATGATGCTGGAGGGGTCATCACCTATGCAATAACAGGAGCGACTTATGGGATAAGTATCTTCATCCCATTTCTCATACTTATGATTTTTGTTGCTTACATTGTGCAAGAAATGACTGCAAGGCTCGGAGCAGTAACCCATCGTGGACACGCAGAGATGATCTTCAGCAGGTTTGGAAAAGGCTGGGGCTTATTCTCCATGGGTGATCTCATCATATCAAACTTTCTTACCCTGATCACCGAGTTTATAGGAATGGGGGCAGCCTTGCTCTTCATCGGCGTGCCATTGGCCTTGGGAGTCTTAATAAGTGCCGCGATTCTTCTTTTCATACTTTCATTCCGTAGATATCTGGTCATAGAAAAGATAATTCTTGCATTTGCCGTATTGAACTTGATATACATACCACTGGCGTTCATTGCACATCCTACAATTGCACAAATACTGAAGGCTTTCTCATTTGCCGGAATACCTAGTACAGGTTCGCTGACAACATTGGTCTTCCTATTAATTGCCAATCTAGGAACAACAATTGCACCGTGGATGCTTTTCTATCAGCAATCAGCAGTTGTGGACAAAGGAAGTGTAAAGGAAGACCTATTTTACGGAAAATTGGACACCTTCATCGGTGCTGTTATGATGGGAATCATATCTGTCGCTATTGTTGTATTCACCGCTATGACATTACATACGACTGGCACAAACACTCTCTCCTACACTGACCTTGATTTTGCTAACACCATATCAAAGATCATGGGCAATTATGCCGGAGTACTATTCTCAATAGGACTGTTTGAGGCAGGTTTTGTGGCAGCATTCGCTTTAGCTTCCTCATCGGCCTGGGCATTCGGAGAAGTTATGGATCTTCCCCACAGCTTCAACAGAAAGTTCAGCGAAGCAAAGCCTTTCTATGCAATTTTCTTTGCAAGTATAATCGGCGCTGCACTTGTAGTGCTAATACCAAACGCTCCACTCGGATTCTTCACCCTGCTGGTGCAGATAACCGCGACCATACTTATGCCACCGGCTTTAATATTTCTCTACTTCCTTGTTAATGACAGGAGTCTCATGGGAGACAAAGTCAACGGAAAATTCACCAATATTGCTGTTGCCGCTATAATAATCGGAATAATTGCGATGAATACCCTTTTGGCAATCCTGCTGGTAAACGGAGGGCATATATGAAATCATATTTTCCAGCGTTTCTTTTTTCCTGAACATCTTTCCTTTATTCCGAATACATAGCAGATGCAGTTGCATGTGTGGCAAGCGGGCTATCAAAAGTAAGCATAAACGGGATATTAACACGCCCCATAGCCCAGTAGGCTAACATCCATCTTCCTGTAAATATCATCTTCTTGTAACTATCTGTACAGTAACAGATTAATTTTTTCTGTTATTAATTTCCAAAGATGTAAATAACATATAAGAATCTAATCTATCTAATTCTACCAACAGCAATGATAACTGTGGCTAGTGATACTGACATCTATTCTGAAGAAAAAGTAAAACATAGGAGCCTACATCTTTATTCTGCAATTGTTCTGATAATTATTCTAGCAATAAGTCTCAGAGCCTTTTTCCTAATTCGGGGTAAATTTCTGACTGTCGGAACAATGGCTGCCGTTTTAGCAATGAAACAGACTATTGCAAATGGATACGTAATACATCCAAACCCTCTAGCCAGTTTTCCAAACCACCCATATATATTCCCCGAAACCGGCCTAATCTATTTTGCAGTATATACATACAGGATCTTTCCATTTATTGGGATATTCGGCAGTATGTACTTGATAAAAACACTTTTTACCATTCTCGGAGTCATAACCGTCTTCCTCTTCGCGAAGAAGATAACAAAAAATGCGGAGGCAGGCCTTCTCGCATCATTGCTTTACGCCACTTCCGAGATAGGAATAACCGCAGAAGCATTCAACAGATGGAAAGGCGATTCATTTGTACCAATACTCCTTTTGTTTTCTGTATTAATGCTTCTGCACTTGATAGAAAACAAAAACCATTATAACTCATTTAAAAAAATAGGATTCTTCCTGCTAATCACAGTTCCATTGGTTTTCTCATACTACATCTGGAATGGCGGTTTATATGCAACTGCAGCATTCTTCTTCATACTGACTGCACTCATCATATCTAACATAATCCCAGATACTAAGAAACAGGCCCTCGCGATTATACTAATCTTCGCAGCAGCTTGGACAGCATTCGTCTTCTTTCATCTAAACAACGCAATAAGTCTAGGTCCCATAAACTTAACTCCCCATCTTTTCATAGAAGACATACTTCAGCTTCTAGGGCAGCTCGAATCCGCTTATTATCTTCCGTCTCTGATATACCATACCTATCTCTATTATATATGGGTTTTAGCAGGATTTCTGTCGACCTTTGGCTTGTTAATAATAACCATCAGGTTATACAAGCCTTCTTTAAAGGACAAAAATCAAAAAAGCGCATACACTGCAATACTGGCAATGCTTTTGTTTGGGATACCATTTGCAATTATTCAATATAGATTCAATTCATTAGTATATCTTCCAATCTCGATAATTGCAGGATGTTCAATAGCATTAATTCCAGATATCTGGAAACGGAACATGAAAATCTTCATACCTTCCATAATCACAATAGTCTTAATATTTGCAATATACCAGATAATCTCAACGCCACAATACACCGGCATGAGCCAACAGTTCCACCGCGAACTTTACTGGATTGTTAACAATACACCTAAAAACGCAACATTCCTGAATTTTGATGGTGATGGTACCGCCATACAATACTGGGCAAACAGGACCACATACAGCGATACGAACTACGCCGATAATCAAACTGTAGTAAATGACTATTACTCTTTTCTTTATGCACGTGCAGGAAATTTCTCATATCTAAACCAGATAAAACCAGACTATTTGCTTATCCATCAAGTTCCTTCGATAAACAATGATTACAACAGATCATTCAACGGAAGTAATATCCAGTATCTGATAGAATGGACAAGATCCCCACACCCCAACTTCTATTATGACGGAGTACTCTTCAATCTTGTTTATGCTAATTTCACTCCAGAATACATAAACAACGGTACTATCCTATTCCGGTTATTTTACATGAATGAGAGCGAAGTTGCAAAATTATTGAAGGTGAACAACAAAAATTACACCTGACTACTGGTTTTTTAAATTCTTATGTTCCTAATATCAATAATGCTGCAAAATAAGCAGAATTAGTTGATATAATGACAAATAAGAATCTCATAATCGCATCAGTTGGAATAATTGTCATAATTGCTGTTATAATAGCTGCCGTTTCACTTACTTCTTCAGTACCAAAAACATCTACCACTTCAACAACCTCTCCCGGAACTACGTCAGTTAATACTTCTGTACAAAATCAACAGATATCCACATCAGTCCTGCTTACTGATCCCCCAGTAGTTCCAAATGGCACAACCTCCCTTCTGATACATTACTCTTCAATAAGCATACATTCAATATCTTCTAATGGCTGGCTGTCATCAAACACACAAGGAAACATAAACCTGCTGAATCTCACCAACACCTCAGTAGTTCTCGCAAATCTCAACATCTCGCCAGATTCCAGCCCTAATCTTGTAAGGTTCTATATCTCAAATGCAAGCATAACAATAAACGGAACAGTGTACAATGTCACAGTTCCAAGCGCAGAGGTTACGGCTGAAATTTCTAACTACACCAGCGCAAATGCTTATCTGACTTCAAGTATACTAATGCAGTTCTCTCCTACTATAGTTACTATATATACTAACACAACTCCAGACTTCATACTTGTTCCTTCAGTAAAGGCTGTGGTAGTCGGGAATGTATTGGCTGGAAAAAGGCCTCAGGAAGGCGAAATGCTTCCATTGACTAAGGCTGAAGACAGATCTCTCAAAGATGCAACTCCAAATATAACAATTACCAATGCTTCGATATCCCAGTCGAATAACACTACCACCGTATCGTTCACTGTTACTGACAACTCAAATTATTCTGTAAACCTCATGCATGCAAGCATAAATGGGGAGGAGAACATAAGCATCAACACCACAGCGGCATCTGCTGTTGCGAATTCAATAACAA
The DNA here is from genome assembly GCA_021804095.1 of Microcaldota archaeon. Classification (GTDB taxonomy): domain Archaea; phylum Micrarchaeota; class Micrarchaeia; order Micrarchaeales; family CABMGC01; genus JAJZIZ01. The sequence goes on from JAJZKQ010000007.1 coordinate 22,128, forward strand.
GAAGGGTAGACGACATAGTAAACCAGATTCAAAACAATACAGAAAACGCATCAATCAATTCTACTGACAAAACTCAAGTAAACGAAAGCAGTTCAGGGTATAACACCCATACTGACATAAACGAATCGACAAACGCAAGCACTAAGTATCCTGCTGAAAATTCCTCAGCAAGTTCCTCTGTAAACATATCAATTACAGGCAACGGCAAGCTAATAACTCCTGCAACAAACCAGCGAATATCATCCACATTCAAAACCGGATTAGGGATTGGAAAATTCAACAACTACAACATAGAACTTTCAGACAGGCTTGAAAATGACATGAACGGGATAGCAGGAAACTCAACATTAAGCACTTTTGTAAACAACTCAATAATGAACGGCACATTAAATACAACTTCTTTCAGAAATGAGCTATCCGATAAAATAGAAGGCTTCATATCGCAAAGATATAAAGAAAACGAGGCCTTCCAGAATCATAATCATGTAATACAATTCCAGATATCTGGAAACGGAACCCTACAGTTACCTTTCTCAGAAGACCAATTTGCAAATAATCTGGGATATGCGCTTCAACCTGGACAATCCCATACCTTCACATTTATTGGAAGGATGACCCTTGCAAATGGACGTATGCAGATATCACTCATTCCTGGGCAGAATTATACTCTAAATCTCCAGGGAGACATGGGTGCGAGGGCAGAGGCAAATCTCACTGCAAGATAATGCGTGGGCAGAGCCTTTCAGCTCTTCTACGAATGAACTGGGAAAAAGGAAAACTTTAGAACAAAGAAAGCAGTATCCCCCGGATTTGGATTTGGACTCTCCTGAAGCAAAAAGGTTTATAGTTATCTCATGTATTAGAAAGTAAGATGTTTTTAAACTAAGTGATTAGATGAATTTATGGCATGACATAGAAACCGGGCCCGAAACTCCGAAAGTAATAAATGTAATAGTCGAAATACCTAAAGGCAGCACAAACAAATATGAATACGACAAAAAGAACAATCTTATAAGACTGGACCGGGTTCTCTTCTCCCCTGTATATTATCCCGGAGACTATGGCTTCATACCAAAAACCCTATCAGAAGACAACGATCCGCTTGATGCAATCATAATCCTTGACAAGCCAACCTACCCTGGCGTTCTTGTGGAAGCGAGGCCTATAGGCGTGCTGATGATGGAGGATAACGGAGAAAACGACGAAAAAATACTCTGCGTGATAAAAGGGGACCCAAGGTTCAGCAAAGTGAACGATATCAAAGATGCAAATGAGCACGAACTGAAGGCCATTGCACATTTCTTTGAGGTATACAAAAAACTAGAAAACAAGGTTACTAAGATACAAGGCTGGAAAGATTCAGGAGATGCCTACAAAATCATCTCGGAAGCTATCGAACGATACGAAAAAAAGTTCAATGCGGAAAAGCACTGAAAGCGAATCCCAACAAGGCCCAAGTATTTATTCTTCCTGCCTAAATAAATGCAAAGATATTTTATATATAAGATTCATTAGGTAAAAACATGGATGCGTTTTCCAACGAATCAACCTACAAAAAATTCCTAGAGCAAGGCGATGAGCAGAGATTCGATCTTTTGTTTGATGGTGCCTTAGAAAAGGCTAAGAGGGAGATTTTCAATAAACGATTTCCTGCATACATAGGTGGAAAGGAGATAATAGCAGAAAAAGAGCTGACCGAATACTCTCCTATAGATGGCATGCTGATAGGCAAATTCCAGTACTGCACAAGGGAAGACGCCGGAAAGGCTGTAGACGCCGCTTTAGATGCGTTTTCCGGATGGTCAAAAACCGACTACAGGGAGAGGGCTGCAATAATGCGCAAAGCCGCAGATCTCTTCAGAAATCAAAAATTCCTGATATCGGCTATAATGAGCGTAGAGAACGGAAAAACAAGATACGAATCTGTAGGGGAAGTTGACGAAGCCATAGACTTTCTGAATTATTACGCATACGAACTGGAGAAAAACAAAGGATATGGGATAAGGAAAAAAATAGGCGAGAGCCGAGTCAAGGTATCTGCAGGATTTCAAGGGGCTCCTGGAAACAGTGAGCAGATATCCAACATTATGAAACCATACGGTGTCTTCGGGGTAATAGCTCCATTTAATTTTCCAATATCCATATCTACCGGGATGAGTTCGGCCGCATTGATAACCGGCAATACTGTTGTATTCAAACCGTCATCTACTGACAACATGACAATGCTGACCGGATTATACATATACAAGATATTCGAGGAGGCAGGAGTCCCTCCTGGCGTTTTCAATTATATCACCGGGCCTGGTTCTGAACTGGGAGACGAGCTTGTATCAAATCCCAAAGTAAAGGGCATAATCTTCACAGGCTCAAAAAAGACAGGATTCGGAATGATGGCAAAATCCTATAGTTTAGGTTTGCATAAAACATTTATTGTAGAGCTCGGCGGCAAGGATCCGGCCATAGTCTCAAAAAGTGCAGACCTTGATATTGCAGTTGAAGGCATATCAAGCTCAGCGTTTGGATACTCGGGGCAGAAATGCAGTGCATGCTCCAGGGTATATGTACAGGAGTCAGTAAAAGAAGAATTCATAAGCAAGCTTTCTGAAAGAACCAGGAACCTGCGCATAGGGAACCCGCTGGTAAAAGAAAATTATGTAGGTCCACTGATAAGCCAAAAATCACTCATAAAATTCAATGAGGCTGTTGCAGAGGCCGAAGCCCACGGCAGAATAATCTGTGGTGGAAAAATTGCAGGCCCTGGAGCTGAAGGAATCTATGTTGAACCCACCATCGTAGAGATCGACCATTCAAACAGGTTATTCCACGAAGAGCTCTTCCTTCCATTCCTTGTGATAGACAGCTATAAGGACTTCAGCGAGGCAATTGCCAAGGCGAATGACACCGAGTACGGACTGACTGCAGGGCTTTACAGCAAAAACAGGACCGAAATCAACGAATTCCTAAAAAAGATAGAAGCAGGGGTAGTATATGTAAATAGGAAGATAGGCGCAACTACCGGGGCTATGGTAGGTTCTCAGGTTTTTGTAGGCTGGAAAGGCAGCGGCACAACTGGAAAGGGAACCGGAGGCAGATTCTATCTGCAGCAATTCCTGCAGGAACAGAGCCAGACAGTTGTAAAGTGATCCGTTGTTCACAAAACTACTTTATCTTACAACAAAATTCAAGACAAGAAAGACAAGATGCAACGGCAAGGCCTTCGAGCTCATGGTTGCAGACTCTCCAACAAAAAAAATGCTAGGTCTCATGCACCGAAAGTCTCTTCCTGAAAATAAAGGAATGCTCTTTCTCTTCAACCGGGCAGGAAGATATGATATATGGATGCTAAACATGAATCTTCCTATAGACATACTATGGCTAGATTCCAAATCAAAAGTCATCAAAATAATTGAAAATGCAGAGCCTTGCAGCTCATTCTTCAAATGCATCCCCTACTCCTCCCCACACAATGCGATGTACATAATAGAGCTAAATGCCGGAGCGTCAAGAAAAAATTCTATAAGGAAAGGCAGCGTATTCTCATTTCAGAAAGGATAACCCTCCAACGTTTTCCACATAAGAAGGCTTTTAGTGTTTTTGCATATAAACCTATACTGAATATATATGACAGAGAATTCGGGCGAAAGCCAGAACAATCAACCTGAAATCTTAGGCGAAAAGATATATGAGCTAGCAAAGCGCAGGGGATTTTTCTATCCCAGCAACGAGATATACGGAGGTCTAACAGGCTTCTATGACTATGGAAGCACAGGCGTTCTTCTAAAAAGAAACCTGGAGAACCTCTGGCGCATGCACTTCCTGAGATTCAATGACAACTCCTTCGAGCTGGAACCATCACAGATAATGCCCGAACCTGTATTCATAGCTAGCGGCCATATAAAAAATTTCATAGATCCGAGTGTAAGATGCAAGAAGGAAGGCATATACTACAGGGCAGATCATATAATAAGCGAAGCCACCGGTGAAAATGCCGAGGGAAAGAAGCCGGAGGAGCTAGAGCGGCTTATAACTGAAAGAAAGATAAGATGCCCAAAATGCGGAGGCGAGCTTGGGGAGGTCAAAGTCCTCAACATGATGCTTCAGGTAAAACTCGGCGCAGAAGGGGACACTATTGCATACTTAAGACCTGAGACAGCTCAAGGAGTATATGTAAATTTCCTGCGCCAGTTCAATATACAGCGCGGGAAGCTTCCAATGGGGCTTGCCATAATCGGCAAGGCCTTCAGAAACGAGATCTCCCCAAGACAGCTACTCATACGCCAGAGGGAGTTTACACAGGCAGAGCTCCAGACGTTTATAGATCCAAGCGAGATCGAGAGCGTAGAGAGATGGGATGATATCAAAAATTACCAGCTGAGGCTTCTGTATTCAGGAAAAGACGAAATCCAGACATTCAGTTGTGAAGATATCGCATCATCTAAAAAGATACCCAAATTCTATGTATACTGCATGGCAAAGATGCAGCAATTCTTTATCGACATACTGGGATTTCCTCCAGACAAATTCCGCCTGAGGGAACTCTCCCAAGAAGAACGGGCATTCTACAACAGGCTTCATTTTGACTCTGAAGTATATCTGGAAAGCCTGGGTGAGTATAAGGAAGTAGGTGGAATACATTACCGAACAGACCATGATCTAAATGGTCATGCCCAAATATCAAAGAAATCCCACGAAATACTTTATAACGGAAGAAGATTTGTACCTCATGTCGTAGAGCTAACTGTAGGGATAGACCGGGTTTTCTATTCTATAATGGAATTATTTTATAATCCAAAATCCGTGAAACGGGAATGGGAATGGATGGCATTTCCAAGAAGGCTCTCCCCATTTCAGTTTGCGGTATATCCTCTGGTAAACAAAGACGGGATTCCCGAATCAGCTATCAAGGTGGCTGAAAAACTAAAGAAAAGATACGAAGCCTTCTATGACTATTCAGGAAGCATAGGAAAGAGATATGCAAGAGCTGACGAGATAGGCATACCTTTTTCTATAACAATAGACTACCAAACACTTGAAGACAATACCGTTACAATAAGGGATAGGGATACCACGCTGCAGTCACGTGTAAGAATAGAGGAGCTTGAAGCCGAAGCGGGCAGGCTTCTAGGCTTCTGAATGACAACCCTGATACTGATTGTCGTATTTTTATTATAACTTGTTACCTGTACACTTCAAGATGAAGCCTGAAACATTTCTAACAATCAGCTATCAAAAAATTTCATAATTCTGCCCACTAACCAACCAATTCTGCCGGTTTTATAAAATCAGTCCCCATCAATCAAACGCGCCTGAATATAAACTCAAATTCCTAAGCCTGTTTATCTCACGCGGACCTGTTACCTAACCGGAGGCGAAATGATTTAAATATTAACTCCTTAAGGCTAATCATGAGGACACTTCTAAAATACTCTGCGTTTTTGATGATTGCCGCATTCTTTTTAGGCACTGTGAGTGGATACACTACACAGATACATGCTCCTGCTGTTCTTCTAAGCGAGAACCAGGGAGTGCTCACTGTAATACAGCTTAATCTGACTCAGGGCAATGGCAATGTGTCAATAAGCGGCCCATCAAAGGTCGGGAATTCAACTCTTCAGTCAGCTATTACGGCAGCAAACTACGCCTCAAAATATCTAGGAGTGAACGAATCCAACTACAATTTCTCGTATACAATAGAGGACAATGGCTCAGATGTCTCAGGCCCTAGCGGTGGTCTTGCATTAACCCTCCTCGCAATCTCCGCCCTGGAGCATACACAACTTCGCGGAAATTTCACGGTTACCGGAACCATCTCTCCTTCCGGCCTGGTAGGACAGGTAGGCGGAGTATATGACAAACTTAACGCGGCAAAGAGATACGGAATGAGATTCGCACTGATTCCTTCAGCCTCGCAGCAGAGCATAGAATATCTCATCTACTACATAGCGCAGCAGGAATTCAGGATTCCCGTGGTAGAGGTATCAAACGCATCGCAGGCACTTCCTTATGCTACAGATAAATATACTCCAAAGATAACTCCGCTAGCACTTAATTTCTCAAGCGACTACAAGCTCAAAGGTCTGCCCATGGCTCCTGTAAACTGCAGCGATTGCAACATGAGCTATTTCAGGCAGCTCATCAACTTCACATTCGGAATGCTCTCTAATTCCACAAACCTGATATCCGGAAACCTGAGTGTTGTAAAACCCCAGATCGACTCACAGCTCAGAATCTATGAAAACATATCCGGAAAAGGATATCTATATCAGGGAGCAGATCTCGCGTTCCTGCAATATCCTACTGTGTTCACTCTGATGAACTCTGGCAATTACAGCGTTCAAGGCGCAAATAATATCTTCAATAATGTATATTCGTACTGTTCTTCATTGACGCCTCCAAATATGACCACTGCCAATTACGAATATGTAGTCGGAGGGCAATTAAGGCAGGAATGGGCAATGCAAAATCTGGCAGAGATACATTCATTTATAAACGCATCAAACACAACAGACGATGTTATCTTTGGCCTAAACAATATAGCTCCATCATATGCATGGTGCAGAAGCACTTCTGAGATGTATCACATAGCAGGAGAGATAGGAGGAACTCCAATGGGCTACTCTTCAAAACTCAAATCGGAAGCACTGGCAGCGATAGACAGGGCAAACGCTTCAGGCACAGCTGTACCTTTATATCTTCTTGCAGCAGAATCCGCATATAACTCAAGCCAATATCCTGCAGCCATTTTTGGTGCGGACTATTCTGTCTCTTTCAGCGCAAATGTAAATCCTTCAATAAACAACACCGAATTGTTGTCCATGATAAATGCAAACGCTGCAAATTCGACATATGGCATATGGTCATCAGAATTTGCCAATTCTGCGATGTTTGCAGCATACCAGGCAAACCTCACGGGAGGCAACGAAACATATAATCTTACAAGCGCATATGTAACATCGGAGCTTGCTGCGAATCTTGCAAATGCAGAAGAGGAGACAGCATCTGGCCTTGTTCCTATAAATGAAAGCATTGCAAACGTGCTCACCCAAAACACGCAGACTGCAACCACACAACCTGAAAACAGCACAGCCATAACCTCTATAGAATACCAACTCAATCAGATCTATTCCGTGCTTCTGATATTGGTTATCATAGTCGCAATACTCGCCCTGATACTCTTCTTCATATTGATAAGGCTATTCAGGCTTGGAAATGAGAATATTCGGAACACTGCCAGAAATACCAACTCCAGGGCCGCAAGCCAGAAAAGGAAGGTGTAATCAATGGAAGCCAAAAAAGGCACCGATGTCTTCTGCAGCGAATCGATAAACAAAGGAATATTCTTCAGGACAGAGCATACCATGGCTTTATGCGACATAGCCCCTGTAGTCTATGGCCATTCTCTCATAATACCAAGAAGACATGTACTTGACTTTTCGGAGCTGAGCGAAGAAGAAGTGTTGGACATGCAATCTGTGATAAAGAAGGTCAAGCCAGTGATTCTGAAATTATATGGGGACAGCTCGAATTCTTATGATCTCACCGCACAGATAGGGGAGTATTCGGGAATGAGCGTAAGGCACCTCCATTTCCATATAATACCACGCAGGAAAAACGACGAATATCAAGAAGGCAAGAGTGTCTTCGATGCCATAGAACATGTAAAGCGCCTCGATAATGACGAGTATCTGAAGAGAGTGGCTATCCTAAGAAAAGAACTAGATTGGCGCGAGTAATATGGCAATAAGGGCAAGCCCCATGGCTACCAGTGAAAGATTCCTTGCAAGATCATAAAACCTCCTATCCGACTTCACTAAAAATCCTATTCCTGTGTAAGCAAGCATTATGTCCGTTATGGTTATGGGCAGCGCATATACCAGATTCATCTTGAATGGAGCAACCCTAAAGAAAATGTAGGCACTTATGGCAATTGCAATTATGTATAGCAGAAGCGCAATGGCAGCACTTGCCATGGTCCCTATTATTCCAGGAAGCGATCTTATCTTCCTTGCCTTTGAATCTCCTTCAATGTCTCTTATGGTGCCATGGATCTCCCTTGCCAGCCCGCTGAGAAAGATCATGCAGAATATTAGGATTATTCCATTGCCCAGCTCGCTGCTTACCACATAGCTGCCGTATATGAAAGGTATTGCCATTGAGAATGCGATATACGAATTTCCTACGAATGCTATCTCTTTAAGTTTATAGCTGTAGAGAAGGGCAAGAATGCCGAAAACCAGCGCTATCACGAAAACTTCCCAGTTTATGAGTGCGCTGGCAACCAAACCGATCAGCATGCTCAGTATTGTTATATAGACAGCATCGGAAGGCTTCATATCTCCTGTCACAAGCGGCCTCTTTCTGTTGTTCATCCTGTCTACTTCGAGGTCAAAATAATCGTTTACTGCAAATGACGACATGCTTATGAATACCGGGGAGACAATGCTCAAGATCAGAATCCAGGCTCCAGGCAGCCTTCCCGCTATCATCTCCGCAGCAAGCACGGCTATCACAAGCATGGCACTATGCTCCATGCGCGTAAGCCTAAGCAGAGCCATCAATCTCATGATAGAGCTTTGTATCCCAATTATTAAATTCTTTGGCAAATTCAACCTATGTCCTCCCAACTTCCCATTATCCCTAGCGCAAGGCAGCATAACCACAGTTTCTCCAGACTTGAAATACAGCCAAGCATCTTTGCAAGCCAAGCGTGCTGTTGCGTCTATATGCAATACCTCCTAAATACCAAAGCTTAAAAAGTCTAACACGCCAAAGTATAATCGCAGCAGTAAGACGGGAAGCTAGGGGTTTCCCACACCGCAAATCCCCTTCAGGCGGGTCTCAAGCCGACAGAGTATTATATGCAGTACATGGGAACCTTGCTGAAGCGTCGAAGTCTTGCCTTTGGTGGTGGTTCTACATGTGAAACGGGCCAGGCCGGAAGGAGCAACCCTAAGTATATTGCCCATTGGCTTACAAGGCCAAAGGCGTACAAAGCGCCATGCTCTGAAGATACAGGGCGGAGTGGATGCGGGTCAAACCCATGTGCCCTTATGGTGCAATGTCGGCCTCTGCTGCAAGAACCTGCCGGGTTCGCCTAGTGGTAGGGCGGCAGCCTGCTAAGCTGTTTGGCTGATTTAGCCTTCGCGAGTTCGATTCTCGCACCCGGCGTATTTAGAATAAAGAGACAAGAATACCAATAACTAAGTGTATAAGTCAAAACGGCAACACACAAAAGCAGCCTTATATAATCTACTGCATGTAATCTTGGATTTATAGGCATGCCAGGATGGCAGATCGGCTATGCGTCCGCCTGCAGAGCGGAGTAGGGGGGTTCAACTCCCTCTCCTGGCTTAATATGAATGGTCAAAAACCCTTCAACAATTTTTTCTGCCGCAAAATCCACAAACTCCCCAATCTGCACTCACATACAAATATGACCTGCCAAAAATCGGAGAGGCATCTGATTTCTTTTTATTTTCTTGTGTAAACTATACTGGATATATAATTTTATAATTCGGTTTAGGAATAGATTTAAATAATAATACAATAATGGATATGTATGGATTTGTTCTCAAAAGCAGTTATTTCTGCATTGGTTCTTATAGTAGTGATGTTCTCAATATACCAAATAGAAAGTTCAAGCAGGCCTGTATCACAAGTAAGCGCCCAGCAGGCAGATTCTCTTGTATTGCATTATCTTGAGAATACAGTACCAAATTCTACAATAAATATAACCAACACCACCCCTTCCCAATATCCGGGAAGCTGGCATATAACAACCTCTGTCATAACTAACTCAACTTCACCATGTCCTTCCTATCTCATATACTCATTCGATTACCCGAAATACGGCTTTGTATTCAGGGTAGATAATACATACACGAGCAGATGCCAGATATACGGTACCAGATCGGGAAACACCCTAGTGGGCTCATATCCGGTCGCAATAACTCTCTCTTACCTGGACAACATCTCCCCGGTAATATCATTTATATCAAAATACGGATTTTCAAACGTAAAAGTAAATGCCGTGTATTATAATTCCACTACCTATGTTGGGAAAAAATACTCCAACGTATGGATGATCAATTATACTTATTACAATGCTCCAAACAACGTAACTGTTCTGCTTTCCCAGATAAACGGAACGGTTTTATACCCTAAATAGACGCCATCTCTATTCTTCAGATCCTTTTGACAAATGTCAACCTTCTCACTGTAAAACCTGAATCATCCTGTCTAACCTGTGCCAATTTTTCCGGAACAAACCCATTTCTTTCAAGAAAACAAATCCCTGCCTTATTATCGCTTGAAACTTCTGCCAATACCCTGATTATGCCTTGCTTTCCTGCATCCAGCAATGCCCTTTTCAGCAAGGCGTTTCCTATTCCTGCCCTCCTGTTCTCAAGGCCCACTATAATCCCCAATATCCCTGTATTCTTATCAATTCTGATTATCTCGCAGTTTGCAAGTATTTTCCCATCTTCTTCAGCAATAATGTCTACAGAGGTGCCATCCGATAGCATATCCAGCTTATTCTCAAACAAGAAACGGAATGCTTCCTTCCCAGGAATCTCCTTGAAATTAAACGCCGTAGGCGTATCTGCAAACACATCGGCAACAAGCCGGAAGACTTTTTCGAAATCTTTACTTCCAATATCTCTTATTTTCAAGTCTAATACCTAATAAACACTCCAAGCGCAAACTTTTTTATTCTTACCATCAATATGTTAGGTATGCCTATAAATAGGGTTACAGCAAAACGTATGCTTAAGGAAGCCGGCGCAGAAAGGGTAAGCCTGCAGGCTGCCGAAGAGCTTGCCGAAATAATAAACAAGTATGCATACGGAATAGCGAAGAAGGCTGTAAATCTAGCCGCACACGCTAAAAGGAAGACAGTAAAGAAGGCGGATATAGACCT
>JAJZKQ010000030.1 GCA_021804095.1 Microcaldota archaeon
ACTGATAGCGTATTTTTATATATTCTACTCGCATTCTATTTATATTACTTGTTATAAAGGTAAATCTAATGATCCGTCAGCCTATAATAGTAGTCATGGGCCATGTAGACCATGGCAAGACCAGCATACTGGACAAGATAAAAAATACTACCCTGACAGCCACTGAAGCAGGAGGAATAACGCAGCATATAGGGGCAAGCGAGGTGCCTCTAAGCACAATCTCCAAGATATCAGGAGAACTTCTAAAGAAATTCAATATAAACATAACGATACCCGGCCTTCTTTTCATAGATACCCCGGGACATGAAGCCTTTACCAATCTCAGGCGGAGGGGCGGCTCTGTCGCAGACCTTGCAATTCTTGTTGTTGATGTGTCAAAAAGCTTTGAACCGCAAACCTACGAGGCTCTCGACATATTAAAGGAATACAAGACTCCATTCATAGTCGCAGCAAATAAAATAGACCTGGTCAACGGATGGAAACCATACGAAACATACAGTTTCAGCGAGAGCCTCTCAAAGCAGAATATGAAAACATCAGAGGATCTGGAGGCAAAGATCTATGGCCTGGTAGGAAAGCTCAGCGAACGTGGATTCAATGCGGAGCGATTCGACCGAGTGAAGGATTTCAGGAAAGAGATAGTAATTGTTCCTGTGAGCGCAAAGACAGGCGAGGGCATAGCTGAGCTACTTGTCTATGCTACGGGCCTTTCGCAGCGTTTCCTTGAGATGAAGCTGCAGATAGAGGTCAACGGCCCGGGGCTCGGAAGCATAATAGAGAGAAAAGAAGACAAAGGCCTAGGGACTACAATCTCCGTAATACTATACAACGGCACCCTGAAGGTCAATGACACTGTGGCATTCTCAACACAGTCCGGAATAAAGACCTCAAAGATCAGAGCCCTTCTCAAACCGAAAGAGACAGAAGACATACGGGCTTCAGGAAGCAGGTTCGTCTATGTCGATAGCGTCAGTGCCGCTTCAGGGGTCAAGATAAGCGGAACGGATCTCGAAGACGCACTTCCGGGATCGCTTCTTGTTTCCACTGAGACTCCAAACTACGAAAACATAATAAAATCAGAGATGCAGGAGCTTTTTGCCACAGACAAGGCCGGAGTAATATTGAAAACAGATACGATGGGGAGCCTCGAAGCTCTCTCAAGAATGCTTAAATCCGCAGGTGTGAAGGTTGGCAAGAAAGAGATAGGCAATGTTACAAAAAGGGATGTCCTTGATGCTTTCGGGATGAGAGCTACCGATCCATTCAGCTCTGTAATACTGGCATTCAATGTGCCTCTCGAAGAAGAAGCGAAAGCGGAGGCGTATGCCACCGGCGTAAACATAATCTCAGGAAATATAATATATAAAATAATAGACGACTACAACCTATGGCTAAGCGAAGAGAGGAAGAGGGAGCACACAGCAATAGAGAGATCCCTGAGTTTTCCAGGAGAGATAAAGATCCTGCCAAATTCCTGCTTTAGGGTCTCCCATCCTGCAATATTCGGTGTCGAGGTAATCAGGGGCAAGCTAAGACCGGGAGTACAGATGATAAACGCACAGGGCGAGATTCTCGGAAAGATAAAGGAGATGCAGGATAACGGAATAAGCATGCAGGAGGCAAAAAAATCTGCCAACATAGCCGTATCCATGGACGGAGTCACCTTCGGCAGGCAGATAAACGACGGCGATATTCTCAACGTATTTCTGAATGACGATGAAGAACGCGCACTAAAATACAAATTCCGCGACTTCCTTACCGATGACGAAAATGACCTTCTTGAAAAGCTCGATCAGATAAAAGAAAAAACTAAAAAAAATAGACGAATAGACTGATTCGGCCTTTCAGGCATAGTGATATATTCCTTTAGTTGCAAAAATAATAACTATATTAATAAGTGGTAGTATGAGCCAGTTCGGATCCCAATTCCACGGAAAACCATCAAGAAAGAAGGAAGGCAATGGAAAAGCAAAGAAGAAATTCAGGGACAAGAGAAGGAGCGAAAGCGGAGGATTCTTCGCCAAGACAACCTTGTCTGAATCAGACTCGCTCAAAAGCGTAAGGGGCAGAGGCTCAAACAAAAAGAACAAGCTTCAGTATGCCGCAAATGTCAATCTTCTTACTCCTTCAGGATATAAAAAAGTCAAGATTACCGACATACTGGAATCTCCTGACAACAGAAACTTTTCCAGGCTGAGGATAATGACAAAAGGCTCCATAATCTCCACAGAAGAAGGGAAGGCTGTCATAACAAACAGGCCCGGTAAGGAAGGCAGCGTAAATGCAAGGCTGATAGGGTAATCCAGATGCCTGCACGTGTATACCTCTGTGACGAAAAAGACTTGGATAAGCTGAAGGCCCTGATGGAGTACGATCCCTATCTTGACAAAAGCAAGACCGAAGAAGAGCTCGCTGCATTGAAACAGGATAAAGCCGCAAACGTAATCTTTGCAAGGCAGGACTACCAGATAAAAGACGGAATATCCATAGGCATGGAGAAAGACAAATGCTACCTATATCTGAGCGCAAACGAGGATTTTCTAACGCTTGCGGAACCAAAGCTTCTCTCAGCCATAGAAAGCGCAAAACGCGCAGACCAGGAAACAGAAAAGAAGATAATCCTAATGATAGAGGAAGAGATATCCAACAGCGAATCGGGAATAGGGTCTATCTTCGGATAGGTGGAACAAGTTGAAAAACCTTGTAAGCATAAACGATCTGAAAAAGGAAGAGATCATCAAAATATTCGAGACAACCGATAAAATAAAGCGAGGAGGATTAAAAGACTCAATGAAAGGGAAAAGGCTGGCCCTCTTCTTCGAAAAACCTTCTACAAGAACAAGAACCTCCTTTGAGTCAGGGATGCTTATGCTTGGCGGTTCTCCAATATATCTCGATACCAAAACCATGCAGTCATCAAGAGGCGAAACCTACTACGATACCTCGAAAGTTCTAAGCCTTTACACCGATATAATTGCAGCAAGAATGAACAGGCACGGCGATCTCCTGGAATTCGCCAAAGCCTCAGATGTGCCTGTAATAAATGCGCTTACAGAGCTTGAACATCCCTGCCAGGCCCTTAGCGACATATATACCATACGTGAAAAAAGAAGAGGTCTAAACGGCATAAAGCTTTCATTTGTTGGAGACATAGCAACAAATACTGCAAACTCACTGCTTCTCGCTTCGACAAAGCTCGGGATGGAATTCTCAATGGTAGGTCCGCCTTCAATAAAGCCCAATGCAGAATATCTCAAGAAAGCAAGATCACAAGGCACTGTAACCATATCCGAATCATTAAAAGCCGGACTGAAAGATTCCGATTTCGTATATACCGATACATGGGTAAGCATGGGGGAAGAATCGATAGCTGCAAAGAAGAAAAAGGAGCTATCAGGCTACCAGGTAAACAAGAAAGCCATGGCCTGCGCTTCAAAAGGGGCTTCTTTCATGCACTGCCTGCCAGCGCATCGTGGAGAAGAGGTAACTTCCGAAGTCATAGACGGAAAGTCCTCGATAGTCTGGGAACAGGCAAAAAACAAGATGTATGTGGAAGCTGGTATCCTTGTTTATCTTCTAAATCAAACCAGAAGATAAAAACATCTCTTCTCCACATCGGAAAGCGACCGAAATCTTCAGAAACTGCGCTTCCTACAGACAAAATCCTGAAAAAGAATAATGTTAAAATATAATATTATAAAAAAAGCTTGATATACCCTTCCAAAATGCGGCAGATTTATAAATATAAACCGCACTTATTATTCGATATAATGGACACTGTATGTTTATCTCTGGGCGGGCATGTTGTTTTCAAAAAGAACGGTGTAAATGTAAACTACATAAACAAATTTCTTAAACTTATAAAGGACTATGTAGGCATATACAAATTTGTAATAGTTGTAGGCGGAGGCTATGCCAGCAGGCTCTATACCCAGCCTGCAAGGGAGATAATAAAAAACAACGAAGTCCTCGATGAGATTGCAATAGCAATAACACGCATAAATGCACTCATAGTCAAAGACATATTCTCCGAACTTAATGTATATCCCAATGTAATAACAAACTTAGACGATCTAAGGGCAGCCACAAGGACGAGCGAGATAGTATTCATGGGAGGTCTTACTCCCGGAATGACAACCGATTCTGTTGCGGTGTTGGCTTCCGAAGTTGTAAACAGCAAAGTGATGATAAACATAGGCAATGGCTCATTCGTATACGACAGGCCTCCGTCAAAGCCAGGAGCAAAAAGGCTTGAAAAGCTTGACCACAACAAGCTTGTTGAGATAGCTGCAAAATACGATACCAGGGAAGCAGATGCATCCTTTATCTTCGACCTTGTGGCAAGCAAGCTTGCAAAGAGGGCTAATATCGAGATAAGGTTTGTAAATGACCAGATAGAAGAGCTCAGGTCTGCCATAATAAACAGGAAGCATAACGGGAGCATAGTAAAGAACTAAAGCTGTTATAGAAAGTTCTAGTTTCCAGATCCTTTAAAATACGTAAACCTAAGTCAGCCTAAGGCATCAATCAGTACAAGCAAATTAAATTAATATGGCATTCCTGGCTTATTCCACACTGCAAGGCATCTCTACTTTATGACTACCTTGTCAGATACCTCTACTATCCTGTCTATATTATAGGTTATAGGGTTTCCAAAATTGGTATTTATTATAAATCTTCCCTGGTTTATGTCTATTCTCTCAACCTTTCCTATTGAAGCTCCCAGCTCATTCACCACAAGCCTTCCCCTAAGCCTCTTTGTTCTCAAGACCCTCTTTCTCAGGAATCCTGAAGAAAAGGAGATCACAACTCCTATTATTATGGCAATTGCAGTATAATTTACAAAAGCTGAAAAGTATATCTGTCCTATCAGCCAAGCTACGAACGAATAGACCAAAACCCATAATATCAGGGATGAACCTATATAGCCTCCATATTTGAACTCCCTAAATATGTACTTGGTATTTCTGGCATCTATTATCCTTCCAATAAGATACAGCACTAATGTTATGGGAAGCAGGAGCATGAATCCTTCCACTCCGTAAGCAAGTGCCAGAATCTGGTTGCCAGCTCCGCTCATAGTCTGGCCTGCATAATTTCCGGCTCCAACTGCGAAACTAGCTATCAGGAAGACAAACGAACCAAGATAAAAAGCAAAACTCATATGCTCAACGCTGAACCCAAAACCTCTGGCTGAATTTTCTACCGATTCGATAAATCCAAAGCCTACCATAACCAGATAAAGCCCTATTACCAGTGCCGCAGGCTCCCAGCCTATTCCTGCCATATAGCTTATGGCCATTCCCAGGATAAGCACAGCCGGTATTCCGAAGACTATCCTTGCGTAATGCGGCTCCTTAAGCTTCTCAAGCACAGTGAAGTATGCGCTCTCAAAAGCTTCCGATTGCTTCATTCTGACATATTTGACACTGTTTATCTTGATTCTCGATTGTATAATCGGGATTACCCTATTATCGCTAGCCCCGTCTGTTACAAGAATGCATACATCCGAATGATTTCTCTCAAGAATAAGATCAATCTGCCTCGCAACTTCCCTGTCTGAATCATATCCCTCAGTCTCCGTACCTGTGACTGTAGCGACGTTTACTATGTATCCCTCTTCCTTCAATTCATCATAAATCTTCACAGCTTCAAACATGGCATTGGCATCGGTCTCCTCAGGATCAGCCAGAGCAAGCTGTGTCGCGCCGTTCAGGTTCTGTACTCTTCCAATCAAAGGCCCGCTTATCTTTGTCTTTCTGTAAAGATCATTGTCTACATCTATGGCGAGTACAAGTATCCTCTCGTTTTTTTCCTTATCGAGATTGTTAATCGCCATTTAAACCATATATCTATTAAAAAGAAAAATTAATAAGCATGCTGAAAGCTTTATAAATAAGCAAGCGACTAATACTTCTACATATGCCAGGGTGGCAGAATCTGGTAACGCGCTGGTCTTGAGATTTAAATTATCAAGAGCTGATTAGTGATGCAAACAAGCCAACCAGTGCCCTTCGGGGCTTTAGGGTTCGAATCCCTACCCTGGCGATTCTTTCAGAGGTTTGACGCCTTCCCACAGCCCAATTATAAGGTGGAAGGCTCATCAAATGTGATGAGACAGCAGCAATCATATAATTAGAATACGTCCAAACATATCCGTTGTATATCCAGAATGGATAGTTCTATGTTTTAATTATCTTTATGAACAAAGATATTTTGAAAGATATGTAAAAGTTGGGTAAATCAGCCAGCAATTTCAAAAGATAAGCTCTTGACTATCGAGATCCCAGTACCAAATCTAAACACACAAGAGAAAATCATTAAAAAATTTAATGATCTTTCTAAAAGTATCAATATTATAAAGGAGAAACAAAGTGAAAAACAACAAGATCTCAAATTTTTTATCACAGAACCTTCTTAATGAAGTGTTTAAAGGAGAGTTAGCATATCCTTCAGGATAGTTTTTACTTTGTTTATCTGCTGATCCTCCAATTTTCCTATCTCACTTCCTGTTATTCTATCATTAGCTATAGCTCTCAACTGAAATACTAAAGCAACACTGTCTTCTTTTAGATTGGTTGTAGTAGTTCTACTTATTTGAGCCGTATAAGGAAGTTTAAGCCGTTCTAGATTGCTTGTTAATGGTATTACTAGACACATACTTAGTTCATTTATGGTTTTGAATATAATGGCAGGTCTAGAGAAGCTTTGTTCATGCCCCCTGCCTCTATCAAAATCTACATTGTAGATACTATATTCCTTCACCATCCCACTACTCGAACTTCCTCAAACCCTCGTTGCTTGCTCTGTCCCACTCTTCTCTCTCCTCTCCGAGAGAACTCATTATTTCTGCTCTAAGCTTTTCAGTCAGGAAAAGTTTCTTTATTATGTTCGAGCCCATCCATATCTCTTCCATTTTTAAGTGAGGTTTAAGCTCATTAAGTTTATTCTCTGCTTTGTTCTCATCCAGACCTTTATCTTGCAAATAAAGCAGACTTGCAACTATCTCCAATTGTCTTTGATTCAGACTTTTAAGCAGTGGAATTGTTTGATCTATCTCTTCATTTTCTTCATTAGTTAATCCTACCTCAGTTTTACCCTCTTTAAAATCTTTTTTATACTCAAAATACTCCCTTGCTAACTCACGAGAATAAGGGCCTCTTATATAAAAGCTAAAATCTCCATATAAAATCTTCCCGATACGCCTTTGAATTATATACGCTAACTTCTGTGCCTTTATCCTATCTTCAAATCTATCGCTATCTATCGTTACACCTAACAATTTCAGATAGCTTATAAGTTTCTTTGTTTGAGCTTTCATTTTTCTACCTTCCGGTCGTTCAAGTGTAATATGAGAATTAACCATGATTTTATCTCATCATAAGCCTTTTTTCCATTTTCTTGTATATAATAGACAACCATTAATTTGCCTTCTACTCTTGTATCCTCAGATCGTATATAGTGATGGTTTTTGAGCCACAAGAGGTTAGGTGCTAACGAGCCGTCTTCCAATTTAAGTGTGTCTTTTATGTCCTGATAGGACAAACCATCTTTGCCATAATAATCTAACATTGCCAATGTGCTTATTCTTGCGTAAAGTAGCAAACGTCTGTATTTTGTATTTAAGAAGGATGGGAGGCCATTGTTGTCAGTTTCTATCGCCATCACAAATATTTACGAAATTGAAGATATATATACCTTGCTATTTTATTCTAAACATATAACTTTAGAATTTCTAGAATGAGTTTCTAGAAAAAGCTTTTATATTAGTAGAACTAATCTTTAACCAAGTGATCAAATGAACGATCAAAACAAACGACAAGTTTGTCTAGGATGAGCTATGATGTTAGCAGAATCTGATTGGATTGTCACTTCCGGATATTCTGCATTTCAATTCTCAGCATCAACATCCCAAAAACCGGCTAAAAAGTAATATATACCTTTTAATCATAAGTGAAACATGCAGTTCAAATCAAGCGGGAAAGTTATAGTAAGCGCACCGATTGCCAAAGTAAGTGCCTTCATAAACGATCCAAGCCAAGTCTCTTCCTGTATACCTGATTCTCAAGGATTCAAAAAAACAGGAGAAAAAAGCTTTGTTGTGACTACAAATCTCTCACTCGGCGCAGTCCACGGTTCATTGTCTATGAATGTGGAAATAGAAAAACAGGATCAAGAAAATGTAAAATATACTATAACGGGATCCGGACTGGGAAGCACGGCCAAGATAATCCTCAAGACAGGCTTATCCGCAAAAGGAGACAAAACTGAACTATCATGGGAAGCTGCTGCAGAATTCAGGGGCATAGTCAGCGGAATAGGCGAACAGATAATAAAGAATGTTACAAACGAGAAGGTAAACGGAATAATAGCAAATATGAAATCGAAGCTTGAGGCAGGATAAAATGGAAGAGCTGTTTGGCAAATCGGTAGAGGAGTTGAATCCATTCTGCAAATTCACCGAGGAAGAGATGAAGATTCTTGAAAACGCAGACAGAGCAGCAGAAGAGATGGCAATGCCCGAATACGAACACTACCTAAGGCATGAGTTCAATCAGGAAGCTACCGAGATAGCCGCAAAATACGGATTGTTCGGAATTCCCATAAAAAAAGAGTACGGCGG
>JAJZKQ010000031.1 GCA_021804095.1 Microcaldota archaeon
AATTATGTAATCAAGCTTGCTTCTACTCAAATCAATTGCCTATCGGCAATCTCACAAATGCCTTTATGAAACAGATGCTCTATGCTAATCTACTATGTTATCATCAAGCAATAGTGCTCTCTTAACAAGTTGACTCTAAGAGCAAATGGTTGCCATAAAAGCACCGGCATTATATATGGCTAAAAAGGTTTATATATGTTAGGTAAAAGCCAAGGATAACGGATACATGCCGCAATATCAAACCCAAACCAACTTCTATCAAGCCTTTTCCATAACTTTCTCTAAAAACCCAACTTCTCTAAAACCCTTATCTATATGAGTTTCTTCAATTTACAAGAATATGAACAGAATCACAGAAAACCGGGAAATAACGCCCCATAGAATCCTCAAAACAACCTACTCTTCCTAAAATTGTTGCAAAAGGCATTATAAAAGTATTATATATCTTAAATTCAAATTAAAATTGTTGATTGCATACCATACAAAAGCAGATATCCCAAAGAAGCTCCCAACTTTCTTGAGACTACCGGAAGACAAGCTCTTGCACTCTCAGGGAAAGCAGTGGCAGTAAACCTGGCCGAAGGAAGATATGAGGCCTTCAGCAACATAATCAACTCGCGTTTAGAAGGAATATCAAGAGACATAAATCTGATATCCCGTACAGTAGGCAGCCTGGATCTCGGCCCAGATGCCAGGATTTTAGTAAAAAAGCTCGAAGAAATACAGCAGATGATAGAGGGCAATAACTACGATTCTACAGAAGAAATCTCGAAAAGATTATCCTCATCAGGAAAGGCATATGCAAGATCGATCGAAGCTCAGGATCAAAACGAACGAATAAAGCGTGAAAAGACGTTTCTCGAAGAGGCAAACAATTCATCCTCAATAATCGAGAAAGAGACAAAGACATTCGACGATCTCCTGCAGGTATGTGTATCATATCAGAGAGCCATACAAAAGGGAACCAAATTTATAAGCACACAGACTCCCGGGGTTACAGCGACACCAGACCATTATCTCATTGAACTTAAAAACAAGATATCCAAAATGATTACTAATTCGCCTAAAACCAGCGAGCATCCAGACGAAGGCAGAGAACCAAGAATCAGGACAGAGCCTACACTTTCTAACACAAAGAACTCAGGCAATGATAACCAAGGCAAAACAATCCTAGGCAACTCCACTCTAGATAGAATCGAAAATAACATAACAGACGCATTAGTCGCAAGAGAGCAGCTGAACATGATGCGAATGGTAAGGCTCAGGCTAAGTTTTCCAGTAGGCAACCAGATTGGCGACTCATCGAAGATAGTAACAGAATACTCCCAAAATTACCGTAATGAACACAACACCAAAAATATTGTACTAAAAAAGCTAGAAGATTTGATAGCAAATGAAGAATTTGAAAAAGCAGCAGAGCTGGCTATCTCAGAAAGGCTTCAAAGGGAGGATATTAAAGGCCTAGGCAGAAGGTTCAATTCTGCTCTGGCAGACAAATACGAAAAAACAAGTCCTGAAGTAATCAGGGAACAGCATGCTCCAGCCACTTCAGAAAAAAAGATATCAAAAGACCAATTTTTTGAGAAGGAAGCAGAGGAAGTAGAAAAAAGGATAAAAGACGCGCAGAGATACCTCCGCATACATAGAAAACTAGATAAGAAAACTATAAAAACAATAAACAGTCAGAATGTCCGCTTTGTATCTCTATATAAAATAGCACAAGACAGTCTGAACGAAGAAGAAAATAACTATATTCTGGAAAAGATCGAAATGCTAAACAACGAAATAGAAAAACTTGCAACAACTGCAACATCATATGGGCAAAAGATTAAAATAAAAAAATCAGAAGCGTTAGAGAACGAAAAGCTAGATTCTATTAAGGCTGCGTTCAACGCTTCTATAGACTCTACGGACTTTTCATTGATACTTATGAATAATCTAAATCAGAAAGATGTTTTCCAGTATCTGCGTTTTATGGATAAACAAAATGTATTCATTGGCGAATTCCTTCTTAGCCTAATGGAGTTGAAATCCCTTCCAAACAGCAATACTTCAGGAGGCGCAGGTCCTAAACCCGGTAAAAGTATAGGCGGTCAAGGAGACAACGTACATTATCTCAGAAGAAAGGATCAGAGCAGGAGAACAAGCGTGCCTACTACTGATATACCTCCTCCAGCAGCAGAAGAAACAAGTTTTCCACATCCTACAACTGGAATCAGATTAGGTTCAGGAGCAGCATCTCAGCCACAACCGTCTATTCTTGAAGAAGAGGAATAATCCCAAAATCCTAACAGCGGCTACCCTCCAAGTAAGAATATACTCTATTTATAATTATATCCATATAAAATAAATCTGTCCGAATAATCATCAGTAAAAGGAAGCTCCATGACAAAAATAAGCATAATAATACCTACCTACAACGAAGAAAAATACATACGCAGAACTCTTGAAAGCATCAAGAAACAACCATACAAAGACATAGAAGTAATAATAGCCGACAGCAACAGCACAGACGCAACAAGAAGCATAGCAAAGAAGGTATATCCCGGAGTCATAATAGTAAACAAAAAAGAGCGTGGAGTGGGTATAGCCTGCAATGCCTCCGCAAAGATTGCAAAAGGCGAGCTTCTCATGTTCATAGACGCCGATACCTCAATAACAAGAGATCTCCTCTCTTCTTATGAAAATGCATTCAGGGACAGAGACGTTGTAGCTGCAACAGGGCCTATAATACCTCTGGAAAAAACCACAAAATCTATAACAATCGGATACAAAATGGTCTCTGTATACACTGTAAAGTTATTTATGAAAATTGGCAAGCCTTCTACCATAAGCTCAAATCTCATGGTAAGAAAAAGCTCATACCTCAAGCTAGGTGGCTTCAGCACCACAATGAATACTTATTACGACTGGGATCTCTCCAACAGGCTAAGCAAGGTAGGCAAGATCGTATATGTGGAAAAGGCCATCGCAAAGACAAGCGTAAGGCGCATTGAGAAGTGGGGCATGTTCAGGTATTTCGGCTTCCACACCGGCAATGTAATAAGATACAACCTATTCCATAAACCCAAGCAGGACTACGAGCCTATAAGATAACCCCAGAGCATAAATACTCCTAATATTAAACTAAATATATTGGCGAATTCATGACAACTTCTATAAAAAATCTTCTGGATCTTACCGGCAAGACTGCAATAGTGACGGGCGGGGGCCTAGGTATAGGATATGGCATATCCTATCGCCTGGCAGAAGCAGGAGCAAATGTAGTAATTGCAGACAGGACAGAAGCACACGGGATCACCGCTTCAGAAAAGATACTCTCAAACGGGTGGAATTCAATCGCAGTAAAAACCGATATCTCAATAGAGACAGAGGTAAAGAACATGGTTAAAAAGACAACCGAAAGCTACGGCAAGATAGACATACTTGTAAACAATGCAGGTATCTTTCCTTCCATTCCCCTGGAAAAGATGTCCTTCCAGGATTTTCGAAAAGTATTATCAATAAATCTGGACGGACTCTTTCTATGTACAAAATATGTCTCCGAACAGATGATAAGCCAAGGAACCGGAGGCAAGATAATAAATATAACCTCGATAGACGCCCTTCATCCATCCTCCCCTGGACTTGCACATTACGATGCGTCCAAACATGGCGCATGGGGCTTCACCAAAACCGCAGCGCTTGAATTGGCTCAGCACAACATTATGGTCAATGCAATCGCTCCAGGAGGGATAGATACGCCCGGAGTCCAATCTATGATGAAGCCTGTCTCATCAGAAGCACCAGGCCTATCTATGGAAAAAATAATGAAGTCGTTTATGGAAAGAATTCCTCTGCATAGACTAGGAGACCCGGACGAGATAGGAAAGGTTGCCCTCTTCCTCGCTTCAGAGATGTCTTCATATATGACCGGCTCACAGATAGTAGTGGATGGCGGAGCATTACTAATGTAATAAACCAAGCGCCGCGTATGCCTTAATCACCTGTATTCCAGTAGTTCTGCCGCATGCATTATCCCGAATAAACAGAATCCAAACAGTTATATGCTACTTTCCTGCATAATCATGCATGGCAGTTCTGAAAAGATGCGATTGGTCTTATTCCGGAAATGATCCATTATATATCAAGTATCACGATGAGGAATGGGGAGTCCCACTACATCAAGAGAGAAAGCTCTTCGAGTTTCTGGTTCTGGAAGGTGCACAGGCAGGACTCAGTTGGCTTACTGTTCTAAAAAAACGGGAAAACTATAAGCAGGCATTAGATGGCTTCAATATCAAAAAAATAGCAGGATACGACGAAGAGAAAATCAGAGAGCTTATGGGCAATCCCGGCATAATAAGAAACAGGCTAAAGTTAGACTCTGTCATATTAAATGCCAAATGTTTCCTCAGAATCCAGGAAGAATTCGGTTCATTCGATAATTATATATGGGATTTCGTTCCAGACAGGAATCCAATAAAAAACAGATGGGAATCAGTATCTAAAATCCCAAGCCGCACAAATGAATCAGACGCGATAAGCAATGATCTTCATAAAAGAGGACTCAAATTTACAGGTTCTACCATATGCTATGCATACATGCAAGCCATAGGAATGGTAAACGACCATATAACCAGATGTTTCAGGTACTCCCAGCTGTAATCACTATAAAAAGAAAACAGCATCAAACATCAGATCAAAACTAGACAAATTACTTATATATCTTGACAAGAAAAAGAAGAACAGATCATATGAAAATAACTGCCCTCAGTTCCAGGCCTGTATTAATATCTGAAGAACCTATAACTCCTGGCATAGCTCGAAATATTAGAAACATTGCAAGCCTTGAAACGGTAAGCAGAAGATATCGTACATCAGAAGAATTCAGAACCACGCTTTTCAAAGCGCAGGGATTTTTCTTCTTTACAGCGGACGAAACCCTCAAGACTGAAGGCCCCCACAAGATACTTCTTGACGGAAGTCACAAATCTGTTACCTCTGAAGAATTTTCACTTCTTAATCCTCAAGAAAAAGCATTCCATAAATCTGGAAAAGGACGAGTAGTTATAGGCATCAGATACAATACTCCTTCATATACGCCTTCGCCTCTCTATGTTACAACTACAGGCCCGCTAATGGCTGCAAAATATCTACTTGTTGAAGTATCTTCTGAGCCTGAATTGACTATAGAACTATCCGGTAAAGCTTCAGAAATTATGCCTTTATTGGAATCACTTAGAAAATAAATCAGGAGATATGTATAATCAATCTCTCCAAATCAAATCAAAACTCTTAAATAAATTAGTCCCTCAGAATAAAATGATATTGGTATTTCAAATGAAAAGCAAAGACTCCCGCCCTAAGACTAAGACAGAGCTGAAGCGAAGAATAAAAACAAAATACAGGAAGACAGATGCACACAAGGAGATATACGATAAGGAATACCATGAGGTATCTTACAGGGGAATCTGCCCCATATGCGGCAGCAGAATAGATGAGAAAGGATACTGCGCCTGCGGTACAGGCGAATCATAAACAAATCAAGCAACAGCCCTGGCGTCAAGCATTTTTTCTATGCTTGTTGCAGGTATTCCCTCTTTCTCTATGGGATGTATAGCGGGATAATTATTCAGATAATCAGGAACATATTCGCTAATCCGCTCCTCATATGTAGGCACAAGTTCATTTTTGTAGAATACCCCAACAGGTATCCTGTCTTCTTCCAGATAAGCATTCTTTATGGCTTCAGTCATCTTTCCCAAAGTCTCTGATTTCTCATGCACTTCGGGATCTTCATCTAAATTGTATATACGCTTCCTGTACCATTCATTAGTATTTATGTCATTATAGGTGGGGCAGGGCTGTAAAACATCCACCAATGCCATTCCCCTATGCGAAACTGCCTGTTTGATAAGATCCTTGGTAAGCGCGGTATCATATGCAAAGCTTCTTGCTACAAATGTATAGCCTGAAGTAACAGCCAGCGCTATTGGGTTTATTGAATCGTTTATATTCGGTTTTGCCAATGCCTTAGTACGTTCTCCCATAGGCATTGTTGGAGATGCCTGCCCTTTTGTAAGCCCGTAAACCCTGTTGTCATGCACTATCAATGCAATCGAGGCGTTGCGCCTTCCTGCACTTACGAAATGCCCCATGCCTATTCCAAAAGTATCTCCATCCCCTGCGTTAACTATGACCTTAAGGCTGGGATTTGCAAGCTTAATGCCCAATGCAAAAGCAAGAGCCCTTCCATGAAGCGTATGCACTCCTGATATCGGCCCTGAAACTAGGTGCGGAAGCTTTCCAGAGCAACCGATCCCTGACACAAGCACCGCGTCGGTAAAGTCCAGCTTCATTTCACTAAGGGCGCTTTCGACCCCACGCAATATCCCGAAGTCACCGCAGCCCGGGCACCAGTCATTAAACATAGCCTGATTATTTGCCTCCATTCAACACAACCTTTCTGGAATTTTTATTAACTATCTCCTTTACCGCCTCAACAAGCTCATCACGATAGATCGGCCTTCCATTCCATTTAAGTATATATCCGGTAGGAGACATTCCTGTCTGCTCAGTGAATATCTCCGCTCCCTGTGCATTGTAATTATTCTCAACTGCTATTATCCTCTTTTTTCCAGCCACAGCTTTCTTTATCAGTCCAGCCGGATATGGGCTGAAGAGCCTAACCTGTATCATCCCTATCTGAATTCCCTCATTTGCAAGCACCTCGATTGCGTCCACTATTGCGCCTTTTGGCGAGCCCCACGTAAGCAGTACTGTATCTGAGTTGCCTATTATCCTTACTTTTTCCTCATCCCTAAGATAATCCGAAGCTTTTTTTATCTTCTTCATTCTCTTCTCGTATATTGCAGTCCTGTTTCTAGGGCTCTCCGATATGTGTCCATACTCATTGTGCTCGTCCCCTGTATAATACATCTTCGCATGTCCCAGAAAAGCCCTTCCTGAAATACCATCCTCTGTTATCTCAAACCGCTTGTACTTCTCAGGTTCTTCAGGATAGACTATCTTTCCACGTTTTATAGAGAGTTTATCAGAAAAGAGTCCACTTCTCTCCATTACAGAGTAGGAGTTAGCCAGTGTTTTCTCTATTATGTGTATTGCCGGGGTCTGGCAGATCTCAGCCATATTGAGTGCATTTACAGCATCTCCAAATATCTCATTATGATCTCCAGAGGCTATCACTACTCTAGCAAACTCTCCATGCCCGGCATTTAGGGCGGATTTAAGCTCAGACTGCCCGCTCCTTGTAGGCAATCCTGTGGAAGGCGATCCTCTCATATAATATGTAATCAATACTGGCGCCTCATTCATCCCAGCCCAGCTTATTCCCTCATTCATAAGGGAGAATCCCGGCCCGGAGGTAGCTGTGGCAGCCCTGGCTCCTGTAAGGGTTGCGCCTACTGCAGAATTTATGGCTGCAAGCTCGTCTTCAGTCTGTAGAACAACAACTCCCTGTTTTGCGCTTTTCTTATTAGTATTCACCTCCAATATCTGGTTGGCTTCAAGGTAAGTGCTCTCATCCGAAGCCGGGGTTATAGGATAATATGACTGGAATCTCAGCCCTCCATATATCTTCCCAAGCGCAGATATGGTATTGCCATCAAGCTGCACTCTGCCCCCATCCACAGGCAACTCTTCCAACTCATAATGCTTCTCTAATATCGCATCCATGCCAGCAACAACAGCAAGCCTGTTAAGCTCCATAAACTCTTTCTTCTTTGCAAAAGCCGAAGAGACCGCATTCTCAATATATTTCTTATCAAAACCCAACATTGAGAATGAAGCGCCAATACAGACCATATTCCTTGCCCTCTCGACAGAAAACGAATCCATCTTCAATATGTTTATTATATTGCGCATAATCTTTCCGTAATCTATCGGTATTGTCTTCACTCCATTGTCGTTAAGGTATCTTATCACTTCAGATACCGTAGTGTCATATCCTGCCTTCTTGAGTATATCTGCCTGGTCTTCGGCAATCTCAGTCTCAATTGTCCTAACTTTGAATATGTCAGTATCTTTCAGTGCGACATCATAAAGCATATATTCGCTTACCTGATCAAAATGCTGGAATATGGTTTCCGCATCGAAAGTCGCAAGTATATTCACCCTAGCATCAACGCTATGTCTGGGCTTATTGCTTATAACCAGGCTGAAATAGCTGTGCCTGCCCTTTATGTTTGAAAAATACTCCCTGCTCCCAAATATGTAATAACCGCTCTTAGCAACAGCACTGCCGAATATATTCGCGGCAGTGTCCACTCCCGCTCCCTGGGCCCCTCCTATAAGCCATCCAATATTCATCAAATTATGCCTCTACTGCAGAATATAAAACTGGAACCTATAAAAAAGTGCTTAAACCCAACTACACATAAGGCAATTTTCAGAACAGAAACGATACTAAAATATACCAATGCCCTTACAAATAAATAACGGATAAATCTGCCTTGTGGTATAATGGTTGAAGT